>JAGLYY010000134.1 GCA_023131935.1 Spirochaetales bacterium
GGTTCAACGGTAAACTCCCGCATGGCGAAATTCGGGGTCCCCATCTTTTTTGACAATAACCAACGGATAGAAACTCCTTTTGCGCCTTCAACTTCCACTTTATCCTGCGGGACCTCCGCTGCTTTATGTACTACCATGGTATCATCTCCTTATCACTCTACATTACATAGCATAAACTATTTTTAAAATTGCTCCCATTATACCCCGGAAACTTTTTTTTTGAATATTCCCGCATTCAGACTGTATTCATCATGTTATGTCCGCAATCAGGAGTTTATACATGACCATTACAACCGACCCTCCAGTAATAGTATTGTATATAGTTATCGGAGTATTCCTACTTATAATGCTCAGTATGATCATGAAAAAAGGGGAGAAAATTAATGATTGAATTGAAAAATCTTTCCAAGAGTTACCAGAACGGAAAAGTAAAGGCGGTGCGGCACCTGGATCTAACGGTGAAGCCTGGAGATGTCTTCGGTTTCCTCGGACCTAACGGTGCCGGTAAATCTACAACGATTAAAATGATGGTAGGACTTCTTCAATCAGATAACGGGTCCATTCAGATGAATGGGATTGATATTTCTTGGGACCCTCTTGGGATAAAGAAGATAATTGGCTATGTGCCCGATGAACCGATCCTCTACGATAAGATGCGGGGATCAGCTTTTCTCGCGTTTATAGCCGACATTTTCGAAGTCCCAGGGGAAAAACGGGAAAAGATAAAGAATCTCGCCAAAGATTTTGAACTTTCTGATGCCCTTGATGATCTCATTTCCTCCTACTCCCATGGAATGAAACAGAAGCTCTCTATCATTGCCGCCCTTCTGCATGATCCTGAAATTTTCATCCTCGATGAGCCCATCGTCGGTCTCGATCCCCGGTCATCTTTCCTGCTTAAAGAGAAAATGCGCCGGCATGCTGAAGAGGGGAAAACAGTGTTTTTCTCCACCCATGTGATGGAGGTTGCTGAGAAGCTCTGCGACCGGGTCGGGATCATCCACCATGGCCGGATGATCGCGGTAGGGCCCCTGGAGGAACTAAAAACCCAATCCCGAAACAGTCATGATTCCCTGGAACAGTTATTCTTGGAGCTTACCGATGAAAACGTTTAGGCTGCTCAGGGCCTCCCTGCAAGGGACATCCTGGTTTTCCAGGGGGGGATTACAGGAATTAAAAAACCGGGACCAGCTCTGGCTCCTCCCTCTGGGTGGAGCAGGTATTCTGGTGGCCATCGGATCATTCATCATGATGCTTATCAGAAATTATCAGGGAATTCTCGCTCTCGGACTCCAGGCGGGCAGGCCTGAAGCCCTTTTCTTTTTCTCCCTACTCGGAAGCACCATTTTTATCTTCCTTATAACCATCCCCTTCGGGATTTCCTTACTCTATTTTTCAAGGGATACAAGAATGCTTATCCCTCTGCCGCTCAAGGACTTTGAGATTGTCGCGGCAAAAACCCTACACCTCTACCTTTTCCTTTTGCCGCTCCACCTGCTTATCTTCATCCCCGCGGTTGTTGTCACTGCCTCAAATCTCACTGTCTGTCCGCTGTTTTATATAAACACAGTAATTCAGGGTATATTTATCCCCCTGCTTCCAATCGCCCTTGGGGTGGGATTTATTGTTCTCCTTATGAAAGCAGTAAATATCTCCCGCCACAAAACAGCCTTCGAAGTTTTCGGAATGCTCTTTGGCCTGATGATGATCCTCGGATTTCAAGTCCTCCTTACAAGGGTTATGGCCAGTGAACTGACCGGTGAAGGGCAGGCTATCTTTGCCCGGCTCCTGGAGTTGGTAAACAGATTTATTGATGCTCTGCCTCCCCTGAAGTGGGCTGCAATGGGATTCTTTGCCGATGGAGCAGGTTATCTGCTTCTCTCTATCCTGACTTCCGCGGGGTTTTTCGTTATTACCCTCCTGCTTATTCATCGCGGATTTATAAAAGGACTCAGCGCCAGGATGGAATCCCAATCGGTAAGCCGCGTCCGAAAGGGCAAAGGGTCAACGATCCTCAGGCAGCGAAGTATAACGAAGTCCCTGATATACCGGGAGTGGAAGATCCTCTCCTCAAACTCAACCTTTATCTTCGAAGCCTTCGGAGAGGTCCTTGTACTGCCGCTGCTCCTCCTAGTTTTCAGTTTTGTAACCCCGGGAGAAGCCCGTGAGGGTCTCGATAGCCTTTTAGCCGCGATCCCCCATCCGGAACTCATCATTTTCGGTCTGGTTGTCCTGTTTGCCAGCATCAACGCGATGGCTTCGACAAGCCTCTCACGGGAGGGCAGGTCTTTTGCCTTAAGTCTCACACTGCCCCTTTCTTCGCGGGAACAGATGAAGGCGAAACTATTATTTCAGATAGTATTATTCTTCCCTGCTTATCTCTTGAACATGACCATCCTGATGATCATCCTGAAAGTCCCGGTAGGTGCCGCCATGTTCATTGTTCCCGGAGGTTTCGGTTTTATCATCCTCGGGTTCCTGACCGGAATTTCGGTAGATCTCCGGAGGCCGGTACTTACCTGGTCCCATCCACAGCAGGCGGTAAAACAGAACCTGAATGTCCTTGTGAGTATGGGTCTATCCGTTGTGGTAATTGGTGCTCACGCCGGGATTGCATGGCTTCTGTTGAAAGCGGGAATGGGAACCACTATGGTTGGATTTTCGATAGCTCTTCTCGCCCTGTTTTTTGCGGCTCTTCTGTTTCCCGGAGTCATCAGATATGCTGAAAAGTCCTACGGAGGCAGACTGGAGATCTAAAGAATTATATCAGCTTGCTTCCGTAATAGGACGTTGGTACATCCGGTGGACTTTATAAATATCCCCGCCAAGGGTCTCCACATCCCGGAGCATCAGTTCAGTTTTTTCAGAAATCTGAACGAACTCCGCTGTTTCAAACCCCATCTCTTTAACCGACTTTGCAAGCTCTGAGTAAAGGAGGGCGTTCCCGCCAAGTCGTTGATATTTATCATGAATTCCAACTCCATTAAAAAATATCTTCTGACGATTCTTCGCCCCCCGAAGGAGCCGGAGAATCTTGATTGGACCGAGCTTTCCACGGTTCTTCTGCATGGGACCGGACATATCGGGGAATGAGAGGAGATAACCTACCACCTCATCATCGTAGGTGAGAATCTTGATGAGTTGCGGATCGATAACGATCATGAGATCATTTTTAACCTGTTCCAGCTCCTCCTCAGTCATCGGATAATCCTCCAGATGGTCCCCAAGGGTCATGTTATACAGGTATTTCATCTTATTGGCGATCTTTTTTACTTCCCTCTTGTTACGAAACCGGAGGACCTTGAATCTTCCCCGCTTTAGGACTTTTTCCGCTACCGATTCCACCCTGGGGGGAATATCAATCTTCCCCGGATCGAGATTCATCGAGTTCAGATCAACATATTTCGTAAAACGGGCATTTTCAAGCAGTTTCGGATAGTAAGGATAATTATAGGGCATCATGTTCATGGCGGCCCGGTGCTTGTATCCCTTGATGAGGATCCCACTCCCCGACGCCCCTCCCTGGAGCATAGGACCAGCCAAATCTGAAAGTCCACGATCTTTCGCCCAGGAAGAAAGGTGATTAAAAAGATAGTTTGCCGCTTCCTGATCATCCACCGCGTCAAAAAAGTAAAATTGCGCGAAATTGGTGCCATGCTCCTTATTGTACCGCTCATTTTTTGTGACACAGCATCGGGCGAGGGTCCGGCCATCCTCACAAAGAAGGAAAAAATCGCCTTCGGCATGGTGAAAATAGGGATGTTTCTTTTTAATGAGGTCTTTCACATCGTTGTCGAACCAGGGAACCCACTGGGTAACGCCCTTATAGAGTCTTTTTGGAAAGGCAATAAACTCCCGGATCAATGGTCTGGAGGTCCCAACCTCTTTAATTATGAAATTACGTTTCATTTTTCCTCCCTCCGATGTTAGGAGCATTATACGGTCAGTAAATTAACGCCGCAAGGGTGAGCGATCGCTCGATACCGGATCCGCTTGATCCTTATCCCAAAGCCTGTTAACCTCCACACCTGTAATGGCTAACCATTCCCCACAGTATGCATTATCTAAAATAAACCAAAATAAAGGAGTACCTTTTTGAAAAAGAATCCGCCATTGATTTCAACCGTTATTTCCGCCCTCTTCGCGGCCCTGATTACCGCGGGCGCCTATATCGCCATTCCCATCGGCCCGGTACCCCTGGTAATGCAGAACTTCTTTGTCATCCTTGCGGGGGTCCTTCTCGGTCCCGGCCTTGGCCTCTCCGCGATTCTGCTTTACCTGTTTCTTGGAGCTGTGGGGTTACCCGTATTTGCCGGAGGTTCCGGCGGATTAATCCACCTCATTGGACCTACCGGGGGATACCTTCTTGCCTATATCCCGGCAGTTCTCCTAATCGGTTACATCTCACAAAAGGGGGGGAAACGTCCTGTCACCGATCTCCTCGCCTTAACCGCGGGTTCTCTCCTGGTTTACGCCATCGGGGTCCCCTGGCTGAAAGTTTCCACGGGGATGGACTGGGGAAAAGCCTTTCTGCTTGGGATGGTCCCCTTTCTTATCGGAGATGCCCTTAAGATTGCGGCTGCTGGTATTCTCGCCCGATTCCTGCATCCGGTAATGCGGGATATCCTTCCTTCCTCTACGGAACAGGTAAAGAGCGAAAGGAGCGGAAAGACCAAATGACTCCGGAAACCGCCGGTCCCGCGAAAGGAGATTTTCTCCTGCATGCAGAAGAACTCTCCCATCATTTTCCCGATGGGACCCTTGCTATCGATGGAGTAAACTTTCACGTCAGGAGGGGAGAGTTCCTCCTCCTCATGGGCAGAAATGGCTCAGGGAAAACCGTTTTGATCAGACATCTGAACGGCCTCTATAAACCCACCGGGGGAGAGGTCTTTCTCGAAGGTCAACCGATCCGGCACAACCTGAGGGAGACCCGGAGAAGAATTGGTCTTGTCTTTCAGGACGCTGACAGCCAGATTGTCGGCCAAACTGTCTGGCGGGATATCGCCTTCGGGCCGGAAAACCTTCGTCTTGACAGAGAGGAGATCGAGAGGAGGGTTGAAGCGGCCCTCCGCCTCCTCGGCCTTGAACACCTCAGGGACCACCGGCCCCACCTCCTTTCGGGTGGTGAAAAGCGGCGGCTCGCCATTGCCGGTGTTTTTGCCATGGATCCGGACATCATCATTCTTGACGAACCCTTTTCAAACCTCGATTTTGAAGGGGTCCGGCAGGTCCTTGAAGGGATCCTTGCCCTTCACCGGAAGGGGCACACCATCATCCTGGTTACACACGATTTCGAGAAATCCGCCGCTCACGCGGAACGGGTAGTCATTATGGACCGGGGGAGAATAGCGGCTGATGGGCCGCCGGAGGAGATTGTCGGTATTCTGGGTGATTTCGGTATCAGAGTCCCCTTTGGGTCAGACCGTTCAATGGAGTCATTGACATGGCTGAATCAATAATTTTTCATTTTCGCCCGGGGAAAAGCTCCCTCCACCGGCTGGACTGCAGATTTAAACTTCTCCTCATGGTGTTGCTGACAGTATCAATATTCAGCGCGACCTACCGGGGGCTCTTTCTCATTTCGCTTTGCGTCCTGTCAGGGGTTTTCACATCCCGGTTAATCCACAGGGGGTTCCTCAGAGATTTCCGGGGATTCCTCCTCATCCTCTCTCTGATTTTCCTCTCCCGGACACTTACCGAAGGTCTCATCTTCGGCCTCTCAGGCAGCTGGCGGTTCCTGTTGGTTATTCTCCTCGGAATGGTCCTGTCCGCTACAACGGACCCGGCAGATATTCATGGGGCGGTCTATTGGTACCTGAAGCGCCTCCCTTTCATCAAAGCCGGGGACATAGGGACCAGGGTAAGTCTTGCAATCACCCTGATTCCCCTTATCCTCGATCAGACCCGCGAAGTTACGGAAGCGCAGAAATCGAGATTCATCGAAGGACAAAGGAATCCGGTATTCAGGATCCTCGCGCAAACCCTCCCCCTCCTTGTCAGCACCCTCTACCGGAGCAGGGAAATCACCCTTGCGCTGGAAAGCAGATGCTACGACGAAAACACGCCGCCTCACCTCAGCAGGCCCGCTTCCGGTCAGTGGCTCCTCTTCCTCAGTACAGCAGCGATCTCCATTTCCGGAATATTGGTGTAGAAAAAAACTTCGCGTTAGTATCCGGAGCGCAGGGAAAGGATCTCCTCTACAGCTTTGCCGTCAATGGCTCCGTGCTCACCGAGTTTCATTCCTTCCCCGCGAAAGCGCTTACCGACAAGGGAAACAGCCTCTTCGGGACATCCATTCCCCTTTAAGGTAGTACTTACTCCCAGAGATTCAAAGAATTCCACTGTTCGCTCAATTGCCAGGTTGATTATCTCCTCACGGGTCCCCGCGGTTATTCCCCATACACGCCGGGCATACTGGAGAATCCGCTCTCCCTTTGCCTCCCGCTGGTGTTCCATAACCCCGGGCAGAACGATCGCGAGAGTGCGGCCATGATCAACTCCATACAAAGCAGTTAGTTGATGACCGATGACGTGGGAAGACCAGTCATGGACAACCCCCGCACCGATTAACCCATTCAGGGCCATGGTGCTCGACCACATGATGTTCGCCCTCGCCTCGTAATCATTCGGGTTTTTCATTACCTTTGGCCCCTCTTCAATGAGTGTAAGAAGAACCCCCTCCGCCTGCCGGTCCTGAATCGGCGTATTGATATTCACCGTAAGATACTGCTCCATAACGTGGATAAAGGAATCCACCACCCCGTTAGCGGTCTGCCGTCCGGGAAGACTCATAGTTGTTTCGGGATCCAGGATCGAGAAAACAGGAAAAATCTTCGGGCTTGCGTTTCCCTTCTTTTCCTTCGTCTCCCGCCGGGAAATGACGAAATTCGGGTTCATCTCTGAACCGGTAGCGGGAAGGGTGAGGACACAACCCAGAGGGACCGCGTCTTTAATCGGGACCTCCCGGGTAACCAGTTTCCAGAGATCATCGCTATCCGCTTTCATCCCGGCCGCGATGAATTTCGTTCCATCAAGAACACTTCCTCCCCCAATGGCCAGGAGAAAATCCACATCCCCTTTGAGGGCAAGGGCTATCCCGAGTTTACAGGTCTCGAATTGAGGGTTCGCTTCGATTCCGCCAAACTCAATGATCTCATACCCCTCGAGGGCTTTTATTACCTGGTCGTATACCCCGTTCCTCTTAATCGAACCACCGCCATACGTCAGCATAATCCGGCTGCCAGAGGGTATCAGTTTCCCAAGCTTGGCAATGGTGCCCTTTCCAAATTCAATCCGGGTCGGATTGTAAAAAGTGAAATTATTCATTTAAATCTCCTAAGTTCATAGACAAAACCCATGGACAAATCTCATGGATAAGACTCATGGATAAAAGTATAATAAATAATTTGCACTTCCATAAGAAGAAAAATACACTTTAAAGGAGCTTTATCCCTCTCTCTTCACAGGTATCGAGAACTCCTTCGGGCCAGAGACTGACCTGGACCTCCCCGATATGCTGCTTTCGCAACAGAAACATACACATCCTCGATTGACCGATTCCGCCGCCTATACTCTGAGGAAGCCTTCCATCAAGCATCAATTTGTGCCACGGCATTTCGAGCCGTTCCCTGCATCCCCGGATATCACACTGCCGGACCAGGGTACTTGAATCTACCCGGATTCCCATGGATGAAAGTTCAATACCTCTTCCCAATACGGGGTTCCAGACCAGGATATCCCCATTCAGCCCCTTTCTCCCCTCTCCGGTTCCGGTGGACCAGTCATCATAATCGGGAGCCCTGCCGTCATGAATCGTTCCATCCTCTAAAGATCCACCGATACCGATGAGGAATACCGCTTCATGTTCCCGGCAGATCCTGTCCTCCCGTTCTTTCGGAGTCAGGTCCGGATACATTGCCAACAGATCCTCGGAATGGAGAAAAGTGATTTCCCGGGGAAGCAGAGAAGGGATACCAAATTCCTCTTCTACCGCAAGCTCGGTATCACGGATTACCCGGTAAACCTTTTTCACCGTTTCTTTCAAAGTTTCCAGGGTCCTCGCCTCCTCGCCTATTCGCATTTCCCAATCCCACTGATCTACATACACCGAATGGATGGAGGAGGTCAGGTCCTCCTCATCAGGACGGAGTGCATTCATATCGGTATAAATCCCGGTCCCTTCAGCAATACCATACCGGTAAAGGACATATCGTTTCCATTTTGCAAGGGACTGAATTACCTCGAAGATCCTTCCTCCAAGTTGGGGGATATTGAAGTGTACCGGCCGTTCAATACCGTTAAGATTATCCTGAAAACCGGACTCTTTCGAGACAAAAAGGGGACTTGATACCCTGGTGAGAGAAAGCTCCTCAGCGAATAGTCGCTGAAAATTCTGCTTAATAAAAAAAAGGGCTCTCTCAGTTTCGAGAAGATTTAAGTTTATCGCCGTTGATTTAAGTAATGTTGATGTATCCATAATATTCTCCTTTTATAAATATCATACCTATTTTCGGATAATATTATAGTATTTCATATATTATTATTGTATTTTTATTATTATTACAGTAAAATACCCATAATGCTGTAAATCTTTAAATTTACCGTGGGAATGATGATGATTAATTATGAGATTGATAATCTGGATCGACAGATTCTTTGGGCCCTCCAGCAGGATGCCCGCCGCCCCTTCCAGGAAATCGCCAGAGACCTGGTTATTTCCGGAGGGACTGTCCATGTACGGTTCAACAAACTGCAGGAAGCGGGAGTCATCACCGGAAGTACAATTCAGCTCTCACCGGAGAAGCTGGGATATGATGTATGCGCGTTTGTGGGGATTAATCTGCATAACGCCAGGGATTATAAGGTTGTGCTGAAACAATTATTTGAGATACCGGAGATTGTGGAAGCCCACTTCACGACGGGCAATTACAATATCTTCCTGAAAGTCCATGCGAAGAGTACTCGGGGGCTTCATAATTTCCTTATTGAAAAACTTCAGACAATCCCCGAGATTCAATCAACAGAAACCCTGATTTCTCTGGAGGAACCCATCAAGAGAGAGATCCCCATATCAGAGCAATGAAATCAGCGAGAAAAAGCCCTTTTAGGAAGCTCTTCTCCGCTTCTCGTCAATCTCATTCTGTACTTCAACGGTGTAAAGCGAATAGGGAATGGCCTCAAGTCGTTCGATAGGGATCATTTTTCCCGTTTTTAAACACCGCCCGAAGGTACCGTTTGCAATCCGCGCGAGGGCAGATTCGATAAGCCGCAGACGTTTCAGCTCCTGGGCACCGATGATTGCCAGAGCTTTCGTATCGATGTCAGCACTCGCGATATCGGCAACATCCTTGATCTCGTCGGACCCAACAAGGGCGTTGAACTCCTCATCCTCCGCAGCAAGGGTTTCGAGAATCTCCTTCCTCATCACTTTCAGTTTTGCATGCATGTTGTTGATAATCTTTTGTTCCATTAAACCCCTCCTGTCAGTGAGGCACCAGCCTGTTTTGCTGCAGGTAGCTGCACATCCAAAAAACTCATTTTATTACAGTAGAAAATAACGGCTTATAACATACAGCAGATCTGAAAAATTACAAGGGGAAGAAAGCTTTTCTAGGGTGATTTTTTGAAAAAAACTCATATTTGTACTGACGAACTGCCGGAGAAGAGGTATTCTTCCCGGAATATCTCCTTTTTACCGTCCCGATTTTTTCCCGCTCCTGTTGACTTCCGCCTAACAGTCTTATTGACGAATCAATACTGAAACCCGGGTGCCTCCAGTTGAGAAGGTTCTCTACCATGGATATCTATACTCAATTCGCATTGAATTATTGTTGATAAAATTTAAAGAAAGAATAAAACAGACCATATTAAGACTCGATTAATACAATAATTTCACTATAATATATTCTTAGAATGAGTGAACCGAATTTTAAACGAGATCTTCAGAAGGAATCTGAAGATCTAATAACTCTCGGCAATCTGCTGCGCGGAGAAAGGAATCAAAAGAAGCAGCTGTCCGTGGAAAAGGTCATGCACAGCAATCTCAGTATTCAGGAGAAGATAAAAAGGATTAGAAAAGTCGATCGGTCCGTGGAAGAACGCCCTTACAAAGAGAAGATTTTGCAGAGAGGAAATGGGGTAATCCTGAAGGACCGGAAAAGAAAGCAGGCAAAAAAGGCCGGAGTCGAAATCAAGGCATCCCATAATCCTCGTTCCTATTTATCCTTTCTTTTTAAAGAGTACAGGAATGTTCGTGCGTTCGGAAAGAAAACGCATATCTTCGTGTCAGTGCTGTTCCCACCGATGGTAAGACTTAATAAAGACCTGGGAACTTTTTTTGCAAAATATTTACAACCTGCTGCTGCCGAATTACTGGAGATCTTAAATCCGGTGCTTGAAATCGGCTGGCTGTATTTGCATAAGTTCGACTATAACCTTATCTCTGTTCTGAAAAAGCTCTGTCGTAAAATAAACTCACCTAATTTCAAACTACTGAACTATAAAGATAGAAAGCTGATTAACAGGCTCCGATCACTGGAGAACCTCTTTCTGATGCTCCAATATCGATCAGGATATTCTGAAAGAATCATCTCTGCATCGGATACGGTGCTCAACAAGGATCCGGATTTTGAGGCAGACCCGAATAAGATACCGGGGCTGGTAAGAAAAATTTTAGCTAAAGAGGTTATGCTCCCCTCTCTCTATAATTTTCTGCTTGGTCTCAATATGCTGAAATATTACCGGTTTTTCACCTTAAGCGAGCTAATACGCAGGAATAGTGGTGAAATAATAGATTCCAGTGATTTTGATTGTGAACCAAAGATTTACGATAAAATTCAATCATATATCAAGGAATCCACCCAAAAACTCCAGCTGCTCCATGAAAAAAAGAGAGAAATCCTGAAGCTGAGAGTTTTTCTTCCAACCAATGAAAACGGCGAAGCGGATTTCAGCCAGCTTCAATTCTTTTACGATGCATTTCAATCGGAGAATAAATATCATTACGTTAAGGATAAAGAAAACATCGTACTTTTTACGCCGCGCTTCCTGCGATTATTTGTACACACATTTGAGAACCTTCTAAATGGTAAAGTACACCTCTTGAAGGTAGGGAAAGTTGAAATTTTCTCAAAGGCTTTTTTTCAAATAGAGTTCTCCAAGTTACCCTATCTTATTAAAAAGATGGAAAAACTTGCCTTCAGCTATCCAACCTTTTCCCGTAGCCGTTACTTACTCATAAAGAGTACCAACGCAGGAGCTATTGCAATTGAGGCTGAGCTGATGCATGTAATAGAGGAATGCCTGGAGCATTTGCTCGGTATTGGAAAAAAACTGTCCGGTGTTTTAAGCTTGCGTGAAAAAATAGGATCGTCGGAAGGTAAATCCGAACCGCTTGATACAATCATCCTCAGGGGAAAGCCATTCAGGCTTCCTTATGAAGAAAAAGTTATCAAATCAGGAACTATTACAAACGGCAGGACCGTGTTGGAAGCACTCACAATGGCAATTTCGATGAGTTTTTTGGCGGCTATATTCTTTAATGACCGGAATACAACATCGCTCCTGATCCGTGAACAAGAGATAGATCAAAATATTCGGTCCAAGCTTGAGATACTGGAGAGAATAGCCGATCCGGAAACCTATCTGGAATTAAAAGCCCTGTGTACCGAATGACTTAAGCGGCTGTAAGTGACAAAACCGTAAATAAATACTGTTTCAGGACAATCTAACATCACTTTCTATAAAGCTTCCTTTTGTGTACCCATATTGATTATTGATTTCTACAAGTTTTTATCTACTTTATCTTTTGATTTTGATACCGTTTCCACTGCATTGGGACCAGGTTATAGCCGGAAAAACCCCTCAACAGCCAGATCGGGCCAGAAAAACATATCACGGGTTTCCCAAACCCCATCTTCATAAAAGAACGGGTATCCCCCGCCAATGCGCAGCTTCAAGGTAAAAGCATCGGTAAACCGGTATCCACAGGTCAATCCTCCCCCGAAAGAATGCATCGACGCAACCTTCCAGGGAGATCCGGGGGGCTCCTGATAGATAACAATGCCGGCATTTGGAATCCCGAAGGTTAGCCCCACCTCCCAGGGAGATTCCGGGAAGGTGAAATAATAGACACCGAGAAGATCATAGGAAACAAATAGACCGGGCTCATTATTAATCAAGGCATTTATCAAGACTAAGAGAGGACCCCCGACACCAGCGCGAATCCCCAAAGAGGGAGTAATCCGGTACTCAACCCCCACTCTGAGGGTGGAATCCCAGGCGAGTGCGATGGTAAAAAAAAGATCGCCCGCTCGCGTGTCCGCGTCCTGAGCAAATACCGTAACGGGGATCAATAACAGCAAAATTGCTATTATGAAAAAGAGCGCTCTTTTCATTGCTTGCCCCCTAAACAACCTTCAATAGGTTAGGCCCCAACCTTAAAATTTATTTGAAATTTCGTTCCTCCGCTTCTATCCAGCTCGATTTTCCCCTTTAGCTGGTCCCCAACCAGCAGCGTGACCAATTCCAATCCCAATGATTTTGTCTCCATGACGTTTATCTCTTCAGGGATACCTATGCCGTTATCTTCAACGATTAATTCAATTTCATTTTCGTCAGATTGATGGAGATGAACCTGGATCCTCCCTTTCCGGGATGAGGGAAAAGCGTGTTTCAGAGCATTGGATACCAATTCGTTGCTGACAAGCCCGCATGTGATTGCCTGATCGAGCCCAAGGAAGATATTTTCTCCTTCAACAGTCAAGTCAATCTTATCCGGATCAATTACATACGCGTGATAAAGATCGACTGCCAGATTTCTGATATAGTCAGTAAAATCGATTTTTGCCATATCTTCGGATTGATATAACATTTCGTGAATTAATGCCATGGACAGGACCCGGTTCCGGCTTTCCTGAAACATGTCAAGAGCCTGCTTGTCCTTTATGAATTTAGACTGAAGACTGAGCAGACTGGAGATAATCTGTAGATTGTTCTTGACTCGATGGTGAATTTCCTTCAGCAGTACTTCTTTTTCCCGAAGAGAGTTCCTAACCCGTTCCTCTGATCGTTTTTGTTCGGTAATATCTGTGTAAACAACCACAGCCCCGCTATACTCATCACCAATTTTTATTGGGGCAGCTGCCAGAATCACATTTACAGGAGTACCATCTTTCCGATATCGGACAGTTTCCTTTGGGAGCACTTTTTCTCCAGAGAGGACAGATCTGGTCAGGACTACTGCCTCATCCATCACATCGGGGCAGGTAATTACACTATCAATGTCCTTACCGATTACTTCGAGGCGGGTATAACCGAAAATTTGCTCCGATCCGGGATTCCACTCAATGATACGATGAGTTCCATCAAGGGTTAAAATAGCGTCCGGTGTTTCATGGAGCAGAGATTCCAGGTAATTCTGTCGTTTCTCCAGCTCCTCCTCTGCCCGCTTCCTCGTCTGCTCGGCGAGCTTGCGTTTAGTGATATCGTTCCCGAAACTGACAGTACCAACAACTTCGCCCGCTTTGAGGAGGAGAGAAGTATTTACAGAGAGAATGAGAATACTCCCATTTTTGTGTTTCACCCGTACTTCATAGTGCTGGGTCTCCCCGTTCAAGGTCCTCTGAAAGACATTTTCCACAAGCGCTAAGTCTTCTTCCACAATAAGCGGCACAAAAGATTTGCCCAGCAATTCTTCAGATCGATAGCCGCTTAATTCCTCAGAATGCTGACTTATAAAAGTAAAATTACCCTCACAATCCAGGTTCCAGATCATATCATTAGACAGTTCGATCATGGTTCGCCACAGTTCTTCACTTTCCCGCAGTAACTCCTCATTCTGCTTTCGTATAGTTATGTCCTCTCCCTGGGCAATCGTTGCAATCAGTATTTTACCATCATCACTATAAATATTCGCTGAGTTCCAGAGCGCCAAGCGATTTACTCCGTTTTTACATAAAATCGGGATTTCCACCGACTCCCAGTATTCTCCTTTTAAAGTATTTTCTATTTTCTGCATAGAATCGGAACGGCTTTCTTCGGGGAACAGTACATCCAGCGACTTATTGCTTATTTCCAACTCGTTCCAGCCGCTCATCTTTTCAAATGCTTCATTGAAAATAGTTATTTTTTTATCCGGGTTCCAGACGATGATGGGAGCATTGGCATGTCTGATTAGATTGTCCAAATAATCAGTAGTCTCTTTCAGTTCTTTCGTCCGCCTCAATACTTCCAACTCCAGAGAACGCGACCACCTGGAAGAAGTGATGAAAAAGAAAGCTCCGCCGGCTATCAACAACAGAATTACAAAGAACAAGGTACTCTGCTCAGAGCGTTTGGTTCTGTTTATGATCTCTTCCACTTCGCTGACCGGAGCACATACACCTACAGACCAAATGTGATCACCAATATGGACGGGAGTATATGCAATTAACTTCTCAATTTCCCCTTTCTGCCCCCGGTGCTGGCCGGAAATGTGGCAACCCGTCCCTTCCTCTCCTGACATCATTTTTTGCTGGATGTTCTCAATAAGCTCATAAGAAATTTCGGGATTTTTTTCCTGCCGTGTCTCAATTGCATTCCGGCCGGTAAATCCCTCCTCGTGATGAGCGAGAAAAACCCCCTCTTCGTCCAACAACCAGGCGTAGCCGGTTTTTCCAGATTCAATAGAGAGGATAAAGTGTTGAGCAATCGTGTACGGATCACATGAACCGATCAAAACCCCCTGCACTCTACCTGGTTTCTGTATGTCAGAATTCAAAGGAGAAACAATGATGCCGCTCTTATTCCCTACTCGTATGGTCTCTTTCTTGGATTCCAGATAGACCGGAACAGCAATCCTGATACGTGGCTCACCCTGTTCATTGATAATCAACCCGGAAACACTGATGCGCCCGGTCTCCTTGACCTCTTGAAAGTAGTGCTCTTCACCGTAGTCTCTGCCAATCAGTTCACCCCTCCAGCCGTCAAAAGGGTAGATGAAATTGATGAGGCCATTTCTGTCCAGCAGCCGTATTGAGGTCTTCGGCAGAAACCCCCAATAGGTATGCTGCATACACATCAGACATTCCGGACTCATCCGCTGAATGGTGGGAAGTTTCGCCAACGACAGTAATCCCTCTTCCAATTCCCTAATGTAAGTCTCGATGCTGGCAGCAGTCGAACGGGCCAATATCAGTTGCTGATGGTTGAATTCTTCTGCCACTATTCTCCTTTTCTCAAGATAGGACAGACTTCCGAAAAAAATCACCACAACAACCGCAATGAGTGTAATAGAGCCAATAAGTGTTTTCAGCCACAAGGGGGGGGGATTCTTGTTTTTATCTAAAGGGGTCCCTGCGTATATGCCTTTTGATTGGGGGACAGGGCTTGACGGGGATTTCTTGGTCTCTCCATGCTTATTCACAGCCATTCCCTTTCATTCTGTTACTCTCAGCGAATTCAACCCACCATACAGTACCTCTCAATCTATTATTGGAAACGGCGGCAGAATTCCCATCAAAACATAATTTATACTATTATATAATTTGCGTTTTCCCTATAATTAACTATACTGTAAGTAGGCCCAGGTGTCAAAGGTAGCGGAAAATGAAGATCCGAACAAAGCTTACTATTCCTTCTGTTATCCTGCTAATAATTCTCGGTGGCGTAGCAATTTTCATGACATTTCAATCTATGAGCAAACTCCAGATACGTCAGTTAGAAACAGTAAGCGCTCAAATAGAACTTTCCATAAACCAGTTGAGTACTCAGAGTGTATCATCGGTTCACAAGCAGATTGATTTCATCGGACAAAAAGCCCTCTCTCTTGCCTCGTTATTCGCCCGTGAACCGGAAGTTGTAGAAGCCTACAAGATAGCGTTGACAGGGGATATTGGCGATCCTGAATCTCCCCAATCCCAGAGGGCACGGGACATCCTGCGTCAGAAATTTGCACCTATTATTGATGGGTATCTGGAAAATACCGGAGAATCTCTTCTCAAACTTCACTTTCACCTGCCCAACGGACGAAGTCTCGTCCGTCTCTGGAGGGAGGGCTACCAGACGACCATCGATGGGGTAAAAGTTGATATTTCAGATGATATTTCACCCTTTCGTCAAACAGTAATAGAAGTGAATACCTCTCCCTATACCCCGATTACCGGTATCGAGATCGGGCGGGGCGGCTTTGTTATTAGGGGTCTTTCCCCGATTACTACCGCCGGCGGGCGACATCTCGGTTCAAATGAAGTACTATTTGCCTTCTCACAAATTATCAAGATGGAACAAGAAGATGAAGGGAAGGTCTGGTATTCTGCATTTATGGACGCGGATAAGCTGCCGATAGCAAAATCCCTCCAGGACCCGGAGAAATTCCCCGTTTTTGAAAACACTTATGTTCTGACAGACTTTACGGACCAGGAGCTAACGGATCTGCTGATTACCAGAGAAATTCTTGACGAGGGCCATAAGAATCTATTCTGTATAAAAAAGGAGAACTACCTTATTACAAGCTTCCCGATTCACGATTATTCGGGGAATCCTGTCGGGGTGATGACCATCATTCACGATATCTCAAGGCAAAATGCTACTCTCTCATCAATCGAAGCAGAAATTGCGAAAACAAAAAACTCTTTCATGATCCAGATGGCTATTACCCTCGGTCTGATCACCCTCATTGCGGTATTTATTAATACCGTTTCCAGCAGACTCATCACTAAACCGCTGGCAGCGGTGGAAAAGACACTAAAGGATATCGCCACCGGAGGAGGAGACCTGACGAAGGAACTGAAGGCCCTGTCCTCCGACGAAGTTGGCGTTCTATCCAACGCTTTTAATACCTTTCTATCAAAGCTCCGGAACATGGTCAGTAAGATTAAGAAAACAACAGAAAGCACTATTACCATAAAAGAATCTCTCGGATCCACAACAGAAGAAACGGCAGCATCCCTCACTCAGATATCTGCAAATATCAAAAGTGCAAAATCACTAATTTCCACCCTCGACGAAAACATCAATACCACCTCGTCCGCTGCAAATCAGATACAAGCGCATATTCAGGATATGGACATTCAAATTAATGAACAATCAAGTGCGGTGGAACAGTCCAGCGCTTCTGTTCATGAGATGGTTGCCTCTCTCAGTAATGTTGCTTCAATTACCCAAACGAAGCAGAACGCTACAAAACTCCTTGTTAGACGGACCGAAGATGGCGGCAAGATCCTGTCGGAAACAACCAACGCGGTTCAGAAAATCCATGAAAACCTCGACAGCATATCAGAAATGGTCAAAGTGATTAATAACGTAGCAGAACAGACTAATCTTCTTGCAATGAATGCTGCAATCGAAGCCGCACATGCCGGAGACGCAGGACGCGGTTTTTCCGTTGTTGCTGATGAGATCAGAAAACTGGCTGAGGATGTATCGAAAAACGCTAAAGAAATTTCCGTAGAACTGAATACTATTATTGGGGGGATTGAAACTGCAGCCTCTTCAAGCCTTTCCACTAATAAAGCCTTCACCGAAATTCGGGAAGAAGTAGAAAGTGTGTACCGGGCATTTGAGGAAATATCCTTATCCACTTCAGAATTATCCAATGGTGGCGAACAGATAATCAAAGCAATGGATTTACTCAACCAGATAACCCAGAAGGTTCGTGACAGTTCTACTGAAATGACAACAGACGCGAATCAGATGGCTGGCGCAATGGAGACAGTAAAACGGATTTCAACAGAAGTAAACGGGGCAATGGATGAAGTCACCACCGGCACACTGGAGATAAGCAAAGCAATGGATCAGGTGACAGCTTTGACGGTTAATCTTTCTGATACCTCCACCGAACTGGAGGAAGAGGTAAATCGTTTCATTATTGATTGAGTTGCCTACTCCACAGTAACACTCTCAGCAAGATTCCGGGCGAGGGCGTTCCAAAATGCTTGCCAGGTCAGAATCTTTAACCTATAGTCACACAGGAATAGAAGTGGGTATTTGCTATGGGTAGTCGCTACTATAATGGGAGATAAAATATGAAAAAATATTTCACCTTTATTTTTTTCCTTTTACCGGCTTTATCGCTCTTATCCCAGGATCAGGCTGGAATTATTTATGGCAACGATTTTGCATACACTGTGATAGCACCGGATAATTGGATTTTAGATGATGAAACATGGGCAAATAATGGTATTCATGGACTATTTTACCCTGAAGAATATACGTCATTTAGTGTTAGAAATCCATTTATTTACATTAACCAAATTTCTAAAATGAGAGAGGATGTTGCTACATTAGAGCAATGGATTGAAAAAGATTTTAAAAAGACCAGCCAAAGAGAATCAGAAGTCACAAAAAAGGTCATTGGCATAAAAAACTATGGTAACAGAGATTTTTTTCTGGTCGAATATAATAAACTGAACACAAATTTCTTTGAACTTATTGCTTACCATGAGTATATGGATAAAATATTCTTCATAGTTCTTGTAACCCAATCTGAAAGGGAAAGAGCCATATTATCATTGAAGCTAGAACAGTTGCTTACAACCTTTGCAGTAATGGATCGGGAATGATTGTTGCTCTCAACAGAGCATATGTGCGTGTAACTACGGCAAAATGAGCACTGCAAAAGGTTATTGATTTGGGATAAGAGAAGTGCAAAGTTTGCTATTGATGTAAATGTGTTCCATTTTTTACAAGATGCATATATAATTCTAATACCATGATTAATGATAAAGAACATCAGATATTATGTAATGCTGACGAACATATACTTGATGAAATTCGGAAACGAATGTATAATGGTGAAAATATATGGTCTTTACCAAAAAGAAATCGGCATGATAGTGGCCATGCCTTGTTCCAATACCCGGCAATGATGGTTCCGGAAGTACAACGCACCTTGGTTGATATTGTAAAAACATCTCAGCCAGTGATACACACATTGATTGATCCCTATGTCGGTGCAGGTACCAATATTACAGCAGGGATGCATAATGGTCTAAATGCATATGGTCAGGATATCAATCCTTTAGCTGTATTGGTAGCAAAAGTGCGTTCAGGTCCTTTTTACATTGAAGCATTAAAAGAACGCACAAAATATGTAATTGAGACGGCAAATTTAGATCAAAGCACAAAGATTGCCATTGAGTACCCAAATAGACAAAAGTGGTTTAGAAACGATGTCGCGTTAGAGCTTTCTAAATTGAAGCGTGCAATAGAACAAGATGACAAAATTTGGGCACGCCGTTTCATGTGGGTAACTTTAGCGGAGACTATTCGATTAACATGTAATGATCGAACTACAACCTATAAATTACACGCACGCCCACAATATGAAATTGAAGATAGGACAGTGTCACCTCTAGCAACCTTTACCAAACTGATAAGCAATAATTTGCAGGATTTAGCTGCATATAAATGTGAACTCACAAAAAAAGGGTATATAAATAGAGGACGGTTTAACGGAAAAGTAATTGTTTCAATTGGTGATACAACCTTGAATCTTAATAATCTCCGTAGTCAAGGTCCTAAATATTTTGATTTGCTGGTAACTTCACCACCGTATGGAGATAATAAAACCACAATCACATATGGGCAGCACTCCTATTTACCTTTACAATGGATTAATCTCCGAGATATTGATCAACAAGTTGATAAAACCTGTTTAAGTACTACATTATCAATCGATACCAACAGCATCGGTGGTAAACGTTCACGGAATCTTGAGACTCAAATAGATAGATTACGACAATTATCTCAGAGTCTTGCCAATACTTTTGATAAATTGGAAGATAAGCCTATTGATCGTAAAGCTCGTGTTGCTTCATTTTATGATGATTTCATTAAATCATTAGACAACGTTGTCGCAGTCCTCAAAAAAAATGCTTACATGATTTTCATCATCGGGAATCGAAGCGTAGGAGGGGTTGAAATTCCAAATCATCAAATTCTATGTGAACTACTTGAAACTCGAAACGCAATACAGGTCACGCAGTTTGAACGTCAAATTCATCACAAAAGGATGCCCCATCGCAATAATAATTCACTAATGATGCGAACTGAGAAAATTCTAATCTTTCGAAAGACAACTGCACAGGGAGAGATACCTTGACCCAGGAGAAACCTCACTTTGAAATTAGTGCATCTGTCGTAAAACAATTGGGTGAAGATTTGATCACAGATGAAGTTACTGCTCTGATCGAGTTGGTCAAGAACGCTTACGATGCTGATGCTAGTTATGCCAATATAGAAGTCAACACAACCGATAACCCACCTGATGAAAGTCTTTATTTCACCCAAGAGAATAAGTGTAAGACCCAACCTGGCTACATATCGATTGAGGATGATGGTATTGGAATGGGGAGGTCCGAAATAGAGAAAGGTTGGCTGACAATTTCTTTATCCCCTAAACGAAAGATGAAGGATGAAGGTCGTGTAACCCTTAAAAAGCATCGAACACCATTAGGTGATAAAGGATTGGGACGGTTAAGCACTCAAAGGCTGGGACGACGGCTAGAGATGTTAACAAGCTGCGAAGATTTAGGGGGAACAGAGAGAAATAAAAATGATTATAAATTTGAATATCACGTTGCTTTTGACTGGAGTGATTTTACTGAAGACCGTACTCTGACTGCTGTTCCTTTGTATTTTGGAACTAAAGAGCCTCATAGAAAAGGAACCAAATTGATCATCTCTAGGTTAAGTAATCGAGAAGTTTGGCAAGGTGAGAATCAAGATAAGTTAGTTGGCAAACTATCTCAATTGTTATTTTCTTTTGGAGAAGCTCGTCTTTTTAACGTATTCTTGAAGATCGATGGGAAACGTGTCCAATTTGATACCTTAACTGACAAGATTAGGGATATTGCACTTGGTAGGTTTAACTTTGAATTTGATGGTAAAAAAATAAAACTAAAAGGCAGAATTCGTTTATCAAAGTTACGAGGTAATACAACAGAAAGTAAGTTAGCTTATGATCAGTTTTTAGAGCCGGACCAGGGTAAAGATTTTTTTGCGTATTTAACAAATCCAAATAACAAATATTTGATGTCAAATATAGAATATCTTGGAAAGAATGGGCGGTTCATATCTTTTCACAGTAACGTAGAATTACAATCATTATCTCCTGCATTGGCTAATGGTAAAATTGCATATCCAGGGAGCTTTAAAGGAGAAATTGATGACTTTGCTATTCGTGGGATTGATTTGGACCCATTAGAAGATGTTTTTAGTAAGACAGCAGAGTATAGTGAATTTGTGAAGAGTCAGGCTGGTATTCGAGTCTTTAGAGATGGTTTCGGTATCCGACCATTTGGATTCGACGGAGATGATTGGCTTGGCCTGGGTAAAGCACAAACTACCGGACGTTCGTTTTATGGTTTGCGTCCACAAAACACTCTGGGCTTTGTTGCACTGACAGCCAAAGAAAATGCTTCTCTGATAGAGACAACAAGCCGAGAAGGATTTGTTGGCAATCCTCATTCTCATAATTTTTTCAGAATAATGGAGCATGTGGCTAAAACTATCAATGAGGACTTATATCAAAACCTACGCCGAAGTTTCAATGAATATCGTAAGAAAAAATCAGAATCTGTCGCAGAAATCATGCGCCCAGATGCTCCATTCGAAGAAATGCGTTCTATTTCAAAGGACACATTAGAATTGGAGAGTCGAGTTCAGAAATTAGAACCCAAATTAATGTCTGTAAGTAGTCAAGTATCTACGGTCATTGAAAATAATAAAAACGAACCATTGTTTTCTACTAGCGATGAACGCCAAATGACCCCCCTCCTTGATGAATTGAACAGTACGTTAGGACAAGTAAGGGAAATGTTGAACCAGATCAAGATGTTGCTACCTCAGGCAAAAAAACTAGGCGCTGTTGCAGATAGTTTGCAGCCGCGAATAGAAATTCTTGAAACACAATTGGCTGAGTTTTCAGAGTTGGCCGGACTTGGACTTACGGCTGAAGCACTTTCACATGAAATACATACTATCGCTCAACGTTTGGCAGAGCGAACAAATGCGATTACTCAGTTTTTGAAAAAAGACCACATTGTAAACTCTGAAATTATTTCCTATACCGAGTATATTCAAACCTCAATATCTGCTTTAAGAAAACAACTGAGTCACCTTGCTCCTTCACTTCGATACGTTAGAGAGAAAAAGGAAAAGATAAATTTACTTAAATTTTTTACAGAGCAAATAAGTTTTTATCAAACTCGCTTACAACAAAATAATATTAGAATGACCGTAAAAGACTCTTCACGCTCATTTGTTGTTAATATAAACAAGGGAAAGCTGACTCAAATCGTGGATAATCTCATTCTAAATTCGGAGTACTGGTTGAAACAAGCTGCCGCTCGAAGCGAAGTTCAACAACCTACCATTACCATGACTCTTAGAAATCCGTATATGATTATTGAAGATAATGGAATAGGGGTTGACCATTCTATAGAACTAAGTTTATTTCAGCCTTTTGTAACAACGAAACCCAAAAATGTGGGACGTGGGTTGGGTTTATTCATCATCAGTGAATTGCTTGATTCAAGCGGAGGCAGTATATCTTTGCGTCCGGAACGCAATTCATTTGGACGAAGGTACATCTTTCAAATTGACTTAACCGGAGTAATCAATGGGAACTAAACCTGCTAAAGAGGCCCTTCAAAGTTTATTGAAATCTGGCAATATTAGCCGTGCTGTTTATATTGATGATGTATTTGCTTTCCAAGGTGAGGTGGATGTCGAACAAGCTCTCGGATGGTTTTCAGAAGCCCTGGCAAAATCTTCAGAAAAAACGCTTGCGTTGGTCACAGTGACGTATCCTGTGCCTGATGACGACATTTTGCGAACAGAATTTCGAGAAAAATGGAACCACTTAAGCCTGGAAAAAAAGGCAGATGTTGTCAATGGTCTATCGGAAGTTCTTAATTCCCAACTAGGCAAAGATAAAGATATGGCTTCCAAACTTAAGCAGTTATTTCCTGTGGAATTTGATTACCGCGAAGTTTCCCCATCAGTCTGGATGAAGCAAAAAAATCAAATTCTGGCAGATATACCTGAAAATTCGCGTGTTATCTGTCTATTCGACCAGGATTTGTCAGCAGAATCAGGTTTTACAGACAAAGGTTCGTTGAGTGGCGGCGGATTGCTTAAGGATTTAGTTGATAGCCACGATAAATCGAATCTGTTATGTGGAATTCTGAGCCATACTATTGACTCAATCAAGGCAGAACATAATTATCGTGAAACCTTTAC
>JAGLYY010000135.1 GCA_023131935.1 Spirochaetales bacterium
GATAGCCCGTTCCCAATAAAGATTGATTCACTTTATTAAGAAGCGCCAGGCATATCTTGGCGCACTAACACTGTATTTCATTGTTTTTATTGGTTAAATCCAACAGCCTTTTCAGGTTGTTCTCAATGTATTCAAGCACCTTTGTAGATAAATTTTCGTCCACGAGATCAAGACCGTAATGACTTGCTATGTAACTGAATGCGAATGATATTTGAGGGATATCAAATAGGTCTCCAACTATCTCTTTCGTTGCCATATAACTCGTTAACGCGGCTTCGGTAGCTTTTTTTAAATTTCGTTTTGTATTTTTTACCCCCCTGAATTTCAGACAGATTGGCGGACCAAGATGAAAGAGATCTTCCGGATTGATTTCCTGACCAACAAACTTCCCAAATGGAATGGCTTCATATGCATCACAATATGCTTTTGCTATCTCTTCCAGCCATGCTTGTTGTGTTGGTGGTATTTTATTTTTAGCGTCTATCATGTCCTGTCATTCCATATTGGCCAATGTTGGTTATGGCATTATTGGTGTAGTTGAATCAGAAAAGATCATCATCTTCAGTTTGATCCATATATTCCCACATTTCATTCTGATGAAACCATATCGGATCAGCGTTTCTTTTGATAAACTCATCTACATCCATGCCATCTATTGTGGGTGGTCGTTTGACCCGCTTTTGTTTACCGTCCACAAAAATTGTCATATACTCTTTTTTCCTCTTTTTCTCTTCTGCCTTTTGGGCAGAAGATAGTTTTTTCTTTTGTTTAGCCATATAATAATTTCCTTGGGCTACTGCTGTCATCACCGGCCAGCGGTAGCTGCAGTCTATAGCTGTTCAGATGCATGGCGCTGTCCTGCTAAATCCGGTTCGCATTTGCAAGGATTAGTTCACCAACTCCCATGCTTAACGATGCATCTACCTCAATTACCCTTGATAATGGAATTTCAGTTAAATAGAGGGATTTTGCCTCTTTTACATCTGTCGGAAAAAACGGAGCGCCCGGCTCTTCATGAAGAAAGAAATCACCAAATATTACACGACATTTTGGGCAAGTGTTGGCATAATATTTAGTTCCCGCCATTTTAGAGGATCTCAGTTTGAATGTTGGAACCCTTTTTTGAATATACGAGAGTACCTTATGCGGCAGCTCTTCAATATTCGATAATATACAGATTTCACCTTCGGTATCTTCTACATGCGGTGCAAGTAGAGTAACCACAGACATTTTAGATTCACAACGCCAGCATGAAGTTTTCATTCCTATCAGATAGAGCGGTGGACTGATTTTCACTTTTTCATTATCCATTATTAGAGTTAGTTTCTGATCCAGCCAGTAGCTTTGCCTTCGCTTGCAGTGGACGAAAGCAACGATCCAGATCTAATCCTTCAGGTACTTGTAGATTACCAGATAGGGGGACCGCTGAGTCAGGCATCTTCGAGTACTTGGCCTTGATATCAGTAAAAACGTCGTCAGCCGGACGACCCGCTGCTGTTCCTTCCCTCACCATTTGGAGTCGACGTTGGATCTCAACCTCATGCACAGGACTCGGTTCGAAGTCTAAAGGGTCATCCAGACTTAATATGAGGTCGTGCGCGAGTCCGGCCCGTTCGCTGGCCGACAGCGTCATTGCCTGATCGTTTATTTTCTTCACCGTACTCATGAATATCATACTACAGTTCGCGAGACCGTATTGTCAATTCCCTCTGGAAGCAGAACGACTTTATAAGCTGCGTGCCGACAAGCTGGCACGTGTTCCTGCATATGCAAGAACCGTGATAGTAACCGAGTCAGTTCCAACAGTTTGTTCAAACAAACCGCTTCGCGGCCGGTATTCCTTTATTAGAAAAATCTTAATTCATCTGGTATAGTTTTCCACATATTTCTTTTGGAGGAAAACTATGAAAACAGATAAACATGATTGGTATGCTCAGATGGTACGAAAACTTCAGATCAATGGGAAGAGTGGGCGCTGAAAACGTCGAACCTCTGTATTTCATTCCGCCGGAATGGTTTCATCATTTCAAATACCCCCAGCGGCAGAAGAAAAAAAGCGCGAACCAATTTCTATTTCTTCTGCCTGTTTCTTTTGTTTCTCTTTTCCCGGATAAGTTCCGGGAGCATTTCTCACTAATAAGAGAAGATACATTTTGGATCCGGGCTGGTCGCCTCCGACCACAAAATCAAAGATTTTGTGGTCGGATTGCTGCTCGCCCATGCAGCCGGGGCTTCACGAATAAATATCAATCATTCTTTTAATATTTCTCTCAGTGTTATGATAAATGTATTTATTCTTTTTATTTCTTCATGATCGTCTTCCTCCCCAAGCTGAACTTGAAGTCGCAATTTGCGACTTCAAGTCATCGAATTCTAATTTTGTAAGTTGAAACATAAAATCGCTGGGGAATTTCGCGATATTTCTTTTCGCTCTTTCATTAATTCTTTTAGTTTCCACGCCATAGATTAGGGCAAGATCAGAATCAAGTATGATATTTTGTTTCCTTAATGATTTTATTTTCTTTAGATTTATTATCTTTTTCTTTACTCATTCGCGCTTCCTTTTGAAGTCGCGATTTGCGACCTCAAGTTTAACCAATACTGAGCATATTCTAACATCTTTCCATATTATCAATTTCCTTTATATTCTGATGAAATTGTCACTAACCGCAATACTGACCCCCCTGATGTATACCATAAATTGAAGCAAAAGTCATAGCGATTTCCTGTAAGAATTTCCCTCTATTATAATCTTATGAGCATTGTGGAAAAGCCGGTCGAGCAAGGCTGAACTGACAACCGGCTCCGAGAATAACTCGTGCCAGTTGTCCAATGGTCTGTTGTTTGTGATTATTATTGGACCTTGTTCATACCGTTCAGAGATTATCGCATTCAGGATATGGAGCAAATGATTGGGAAATGCCTTAAGGCCCCAATCATCAAGAATGAGCAAATCAGGTTTCAAAAACTGTTCCTTTTGTTTCTCTTTTTCCGGATAAGTTCCGGGAACATTTCTCATTAATTAAGAGAAGATACATTTTCGATCAGGGCTTCTTGAACATTGGATTGAAGTGATCTTTCAGGTTGTATTAGTCCTTGAGGTTATGTGGTGCCTTCATTCCATTTTCATTTTTTCAAAGCATGGTATTCAATTGTATTGCAATTCTTCAATATTTCAATTTAATGGAACTACAACTATTCTTTGGATCGTTTCATATAAACTACAGGCTCGCCATACATAGTACCAGATAGCGAATTAATACCATGCTCGATATCCTCTAACTGTCCTATTTTACTCGTCCATTTCTCTGAATCAATTTGTCTCGCAGCATGAGTGGGCGTTCCACCTGGCTTAGCATAAATCGCGACCTTCTCATATCCCGTTTCATAATTAGCATCCCCACAAATGCTATAACCTAAAAACTCAAAGGCCATAATAAATGCATCAATAGTCTCTTCCCTCAGAATTCCTGAAGGCCAAAAGTATTGGTCAAAAGGATCAGGCCACCACCATGTTTCTGTATCCCCCGCTGCCCAGGCGATACAATTATATTCCATGGTAGCCGGACTCGTTAATTTATATGCAGAAGACTGCAACATAGGAAAAAAGGCTTCCATAACTTAACCCTTATTCTAAGTATAATTGCTTTTGTCCCCAGTCAAGCCAAGCATCGGTCATTTCTTGTATTTTTCCTCGATGTTCAATAGAAACGGGGTTCTCACCAGTAATTGCACATAAAGCCCAGAACCAATGACCTAATTCTCGCCTCATTGATAGGAATATTAGCGGAATGGCAGTTGGCCCCATACCAATGATTTGTTGGTATGAAGGGTGCATCACGATCTCAGTTATCGAAGAAAGCATGGGTGTCGATTCTTTCCATTCTTTTTCGAGGTTACTGAATCTTATTGCTGGATTGGCCCATTGTCTTGAAAGAGGTTTGTAATAGTCAGCCATAAGATCTTCTAAATACCTTCTAATTGTTTGAGAATCTTGCCCAACACCAGCATCTTCTTCGACAGAGACGACGGCAAGTTGCTGCATAGAAGAAATGTATCTCATTTGAATAACTCCTTAGTTTTTTCTGTTATACTATTGAAAAAGATTTCATTTTTGAACTGTCTTAAAAGATTGAAATCCTTCCACATATCTGATTCTTTTTCCGTATAATTAGCCTTTTTTATTGCATCTATGTCAAAAACTAATGGCAATTTCTGTAATTCAGTCGGTTTTTGCATCGTTTGGGTTATGATAGCAATAGCCCCGATTTCATCATTAGGAATTTCTATCTGCATTAAGAAATGAGATAAAGCTTGTGGAAGTCCTGGAGCTATTTGAGGGTTGGTGAGAATGTATTCATTGAAATCATCGAAAGGTAATGGTATTTCTATTCGATTTATATAACGTAGTGCAATTCTATCAATACTAATAGGTTTGACAATTTTACTATACAGTTCCCATAACTCACGCGCCTCGCTATGAAACTTGTTCCAGTTTTCATAAGGCTGTAATTTGTTGAAAGTGAAGCCGTCTAACCTTGCTTGTACGATCTTGTTTTCATTTTTAGAGTGAAAGAGGTAACCTTCAATTTTATCTTTAGGGACAATAGGACTTGTTTCATCTTTCCCAGGCGAAAACCTAAACTCAGCCTGAAAGGAATGCTTTGTTTTACGATCTCCAAAACGGTCTTTTATATTTTCTTGGAATTCATCAAAAATATTGAGGCCTACTCTGTCTGGGAGCTTAGCTTTTATATCTAGTATTGCCTCAGTTATCGGTGCATTTGGAAAAATTTCAAAATTATTCATTCTATCACCCATTTTAACGTGTTTTCACATAGAAGATAGTATCTTCATATATATTACCACATTCCACATATTTAGTGGTGTGCATTATACAAATGCCATTATTCAGTTTTTAAGCCACATAGCAAATCCCCTCTCAAACTCACCCTACCTTACCACACCAATTCCCACCTGCCTATAATAAGTCAAAACTTCCAAAGAACCCTACAAATCCCGTAGAAAAACCTTCATCATCAAAATGCTGCAGGGCGCCTGAAATACCAAAGGGCAATACCTATCCCAACTTCCCCGGGGGAAGATTTCAGTGTTTTGAAATTAAATAAGCCTCATGCCGCCGAAACAGGCTAATCGGCTCCTTTAGAATCAAGGCCCATTATAGTGGATTATCCATTTATCTGTAAATATCCTTTTATCACAACCGTAAGCGGATAAAAAAGGGCTGCTCCCTCTTCCTGAAGGAACAGCCCGGTCAATTTTAGTAGTGCAACGAAGCTTGCATTTTATTATTATTCACTCCCGGGAAGGCGGGTATAATCATCAGGATCAACCTGATCGAGAAGCTCCTGGTTGCCGAGAACGATCCAGGATATGGAAGTATCCACCAGGTATTTCCGCACAACGTGGACAATATCTTCCGCGGTAACCCCCTGTATCCGGTCGACAAATCCCTGGTAACGGAGAAAATCACCGGTATACACATATCCTGCCGCGATCTGGGCGGCAACGGCGATGTTTGTTTGCTGCGCCTGGTAGTACCCGGTTACAAATTGATCTTTGTAAAACTGAAGACTTTCAGCGATAGGAACCAGGCTGCCTTCCGATTCTGTTCCGTGCCCCTGAGCAGCAGCGCTGACTTGCGCGGCGAGGGTCTGCCCGCCGTGCAGTATAGCGATTGCTTCATCCACATAGGCTTTTACCTCTCCGGGCACACTTGTCCGGTAAACCCCGATGTTTCCATAATTTGCGCTGAAAGAAAAAGGATTGGCCCAGACACTGTAGCAGGCGCCATGCCTTGTCCGAACGACTTCAAAGAGAAGGTCGTCCAGCATTGCGAAGGCCAGCTGAATAGCCGTGAGGTCTTTGTTCCCCGGAGACGGCAGGGGATAGTTTCCCCGGACAAATGCAAGCCCCTCAGATTCCGCGAAGGGTTCCAGGATAAGCCCCTCCTGTGGTGAATGCGGCGGAGCTGTGTCAATCTTCAAACGCCCTTTCGGGATGGTGCCGAAGGTGTCATTAAGTCGATCTACCAACAGATTTTCGTCAAAATTCCCAACCGCCAGGATAAACATCCGCTCTGCTTTGAAGGTATCCTGATAATAGGCCTTTATATCATCCAGGGAGATGGACTGCAAACTCTTAAGGGTCCCTTGAGTATCATTATTATAAGGGTGTCCCTCGAAGAACTTCTCATTCAGGATGATTGAAGCCCTGCCGTATGGGTCCTGTTCCCTCTGCTTCCTGACAATTGAAAAATCGCTTATCACTCGATAATACTCCTCCTTATCCCAGGCGGGATGAAGAAAGGTATCGGCGTAGACATCAAAGAGTTCCTCGAAATACTTATCCAGGGTATTCAGGCTGTAAGATGTGTAATCGAAATTCTGAAAACCTGTACTGATTGCCGAGGATTTTTCGTACATAATCCGCTGCAGAGTTTCATAGTCATATTTTTCCGACCCCCGGGTAAGCATGGAGAGGGTAACTCCTTCAAGCCCTGCTTTGCCCTCGGGGAGAAAGGCGGTGTGGCCGCGGATAATCGTTTGAAGGGTGAAAATCCTGTTCACATCGGTGATCTTCAAAACAACAGGGATCCCGTTGTCCAGGGTAAAAACCCTGAAGGCGGGCTCATCAACAGGCCCCACTTTCGGCACGGTGGCACATCCGGTAAAAAACAGGACCATGAAAAGGGAAATCAACAGAACAATGGATCTTGTGAATCTTATGTATCTTTTCATAATCATCTCCTAAAACTCCCGCCACCAAAAGGCACTTTCTTTGGTGATAATTTCAAATCCTGCTTCCAGGGATGCCGCCTCACGGAAATCCTGGGAACTGATCCTTACAGAAACAATCGAAGGCCTGTCGAGGACATAGGTAGTCAGATAGTCGCGGATATCACCATGTTCCACCTTCTTCATATTATCAACATACCCGAGATAATATTCGGTACTCGCTGAGGCCCACCAGAAGGAAAGGGTGGAGATGAAATTACTCGGTACTTCTATCTCAATGAGGGTTTCATCCTCGAGAATTGCTTTCAGGACGGTGAAGTCCTCTTCATCAAAGTATGATTTATCCTCACTAATAACCGTCATTTCTTCGATAATCGCGTCACGGAAATCCATTGCCCGGTGAAAGGTATTCTTCCCGGGATCTATCACCATGTAGGTTCCGAAGATGATTTGCCCCCCATCTTTCTGGGTATAGTAGGAGGCGAAAATATAATCCTTATGGTAGAGTCCCGGTACACGGTCAAAAATCGCCTGCTTGAACCTTCCGGTGGGATTATCAAGGAGCTTCAGCCATACATCAGCGGCGTAGGTGGGTTCAGGATCATCCAGGACATCGGGTCCCCGGAGGAGGACCTGTACGTAGGCAAAATTCGGATACATTTTGGGATCCGGGTAGGAGAGAAAGACATCCTCCTCCATAAAGGGGTGAGGGACAAGGGTTTCTTCCCAGGGATCAGGAGCGGGGGCCCAATCGCCAAAGACCTCCCGCGCTGCCGCTAAGACCTCTTCGGAGGTAACATCCCCCGCGACAAAGAGGGCGGCGTTATTGGGGATATAATAGGTTTCAAAGATATCCCTCATATCCTCCGCTGTTGCCCCCTGCACGATCTCCTCGGAACCTCCGGTATCCCGTCTCCAGGGATATTGATAGAAGAGCTCCTTCATGGTTGCTTCGTTGAAAATTCTGTCGGGATCATTGTGCCCTCCCCGGATTTCATTCACCACAACTTCCTGTTCAATTTCAAGCTCTTCCGGATCCAGGAGGGGATACCTGACGGCGTTTGCCCAGAATTCTATCCCCTTCTTCATTTTCTCTGAGGGTATAGTGAAGTAGTAGGTTACATATTCCGTAGAGGTCCCGCCATTCCAGCTTCCAACCCCCAGCTCCTTCATCGCTGCTTTAAAATCACTCTGGTCGCGGTAAATCTCATTTCCTTTAAAAAGCATGTGCTCGTAGAGGTGGAATAAGCCGGCTGTCTCCCTGCTCTGGGCAATAGCTCCGCAGCGGAAAGTAAGCTGGATAGTAACCAGGGGTATCACATGGTTTTCAAGGACAAAAACCTCAAGTCCATTATCAAGGACATAAGTGGATAACCCCGGCACCTCTCCCGCGAATAGTGCCGCTCCCAGCAATAACAGGAGCAGTACCGAAAGAAACCGTTTTTTCATCTTTGCCTCCTTTTCTTGTATCCTTTTTATCTGTTACTCGATCAAATCCATGGTTCGGGCTGCCTTAACAAAAAGGATGGGGGGGGAGTTCTTATACTTACCCAGCTCTCTTGAAAAGAACAACCGGTCTAAAGAGAATATCTTTGCGATGCCCGGGGCCGGTTTACCCGGCATTCCGATCAGGATAAGAGATGTTTCCGAGGATATCTCCAGGATTGTGTCCTGAATTGAGCGCTTATCATCAGGTAGAATCACTACCTCTCCTCGAAGTCTTGCCCCGGTCATAAGGATCTCCATCTCCTTCCGGGCCCGGATCGGGTCCTCATCCTTGGCAAGCCTTCGGATCATCCTGATCTTCCGGTCCGGTCCTCCCGCCTCCCGGTCACTCTGAACAATGATGTAGGATAACAGGGCCATGAGATTCCCATTGACCTCCCCTTTCCACCAGACATCAATCTGGGCTTTCGGCTGTTCCGGGACATCCCCGTCTTTATAGAGAAGTACATTTCTCCCTAAACTGATTATCTTCTCAATGAGATCCGTAAGATCAACCCGGGGATCGATTGGCAGAAGGACCGTGTTCATCGAAAGCCCGCCGGGAACGGCGGACTGTATTATTGATGATACCGCCGCGTCAAAGTGATCTCCCTCTACTTCGATTAAAGAGGCGCTCTCGGGCACTGGAAAGGCTTCAGCATCCTTTTTTTCCGGTTTTATCACATTCACCATGGTGATCCCTTTGTAGCTGGAGATCCTGTCTGCAATTTCCAGGGCCTTCTGTGATTCGGTTTCCCGGTCGCCAAAAACGAATACCCCCATGATGGGTCTCCAGTTCTTGGTCCCCTGGATAATAGTCCTCATCCCCTTGAAGGCGTGGGTAATCAGAGAGAAAAGAACCCCCCACCAAACCCCTTCGAGCCGATTGTGTGACTTATATTTAAGGAGAAGAAGAAAAATAACTATCTGGGAAGTGAAAACGATTATTCCGACTAGGGGATTGAACATGGAAATTACAACCATGGTTATTATGAATCCATAGAAGGATATACTCCAGTGACCTTTACCGGTCGGGCGGAAGCTCGGATTTCCGCTGATCCTCTCTAAGAAGGCGGCAAGGTTGACCCACCCGTATACAACGAGGAAGCTGATACCTACAATCAGGGATGCGAAGGTAACATCTCCGGCCCAGATTACAGGGACAACGATGAGGAAGGTAACCACCGTAGCCCACCGTGGTTCAGTTCCCCCCTTGCGGAAATCTTTGCCAAGAAATGAGAGGACCCGTGGAAGAGTATTATCCCTGGCAAGTGCCTGGGCTGTCCTTGGAGCGGTCATGAAATAGGAGAGGGCTGATGAACCGGTAGCGAAGAGGATACCTGCTAACAGGATCCAGGGTATTACCGGAACACCACTGAAAATATCGATAGCTGTCGGGACCTGGCCATCCACTTCCACAAGCTGAGAGGGATTTAACAGACTGAACACGTAGGTAATCCCGATATATATAAGGAAAGTTATACCGATGGCTGTAAAAGTTCCCTTCCCGAGGGATTTTCTTGGGTCCTTCAGATTACCACTCATCCCCACTCCCGCGTCGATTCCTGTTACGGCAGGGAAAAACGCCGCGAAGGCACCCCAGAATCCAAGTGAAAATCCGGTACCCACCATGTTCGGTGCCTTCATGAAGAGAGCCCCTTCCCCTCCGGGAAGCCCGAGGAGAGGGACCAGCAGGGGAGATACGAGGATCGATCCAATTGAAACAGAAAGGATAATGAAAATCACCATTTGAATCTTTACAATAAAATCAGCCCCGACAAGACCGGCGATGAAGGCGGTGGTGGCAATCAGAGTCCCGATGAACTGCTTCTGCACAAGTACGGAAAAACCGAACTGCTCGACGAGGCCGGCAAACAGAGGCAGCTGCGATAAAAACTTCTGCAGGGGATCGGCAAAACCGATGGAATAGAATCCAATGGATGCAGCCTGAGCTATGAAGAGCTGGATTCCGATAGATCCGCCAAAAGCCAGCCCCAGGGAACGTTTCGCCACCGCGTACATCCCCCCGGGCCCAATCCGGTGAAGATTGGTTGTGCAGTCGGAGATGGAAAAGGCTGTTGCAATGGTAGCGGTATTTGCGAGTAAAACGATGAGCATCATGTTCCGGAAGCCCATCGCCCCCGTCAGCATAGGTAAAATGAGGAATAGTACCGCCCCGAGGATCGCCTCGTAAGAGGGGACAAATACCCCGGAAAAGGTGCCGAACAGTTTCATAGCACGAGCCTCCAGAAATCAACCGGTAAGCCAAAGGATATCCTCAAGAGCGCAAACAGTTCAAGGGGAAAAAGAAAGATCGTTTATTTCAGAACAGATAAAAAAGGCTGCCCCTGCATTCCTGCCGGACAGCCCTGAAAAAATCACTTAAAAACTACAGATTTCATTTCCGTTTTTTCCTCTTGCCCTTTAATTTACGCTCGGCCTGCGGAATTATCATTGTTTTCTTCTCTTCAGCAAGTTTTTCCGAAGTTGCCGCTTCCTGGACCACTTCAGACCTTTTTCCGAACTTTTCAGCATCTTTTTTTGCCCTATGTTTCCTGCTGATCCTTGTCCAACCGAGGAGAATCGGTGAGGCAACAAAGATAGAGGAATAGGTACCTATGAGAATACCGACAATAAGGTTCAAGGCGAAGATCTTTATGGTACCGGTACCGAAAACGTAGATAGCACCAACCGCGAGCAGAGTGGTCAAAGATGTAATGATTGTTCTGCCAAGGGACTGGGAAATACTGGTGTTCACCACAGTTTTGAATTCGGAATCACTCATGAGAGAAACATTTTCCCGGACGCGGTCGAAGATAACGATTGTATCGTTAAGAGAGTATCCGATAATGGTCAGTACCGCCGCGATGGTCGCGGTTGAAACCTCAAGCTGCAGGGTCCCGATGAAACCCAGCATGATGAGAACATCATGCAGGAGGGCCACGATTGAAGACACTGCGTAGGCAAGCTTGAATCTGAACCAGATGTAAACCAGGATAAGCGCGAGGGCAATCGCCCCCAGGGTTACCGACTGGGTGCCAAGTTCTCCCGCAAATCGGGCACCGACATAATCGGTCTGCTTGATAATCACCCTTTTTATACCAAAAGCTTCCTCAAGCAGGTCCTCGACCCGGACAGCCATGACATGGGAGAAATCCTTCAGTTCATCCGCGTCTTCAACTCTGATAAGGAATTCCTGGTTGACAGGATTGCCGACAACCTGGATCTGAGGTGCCCCAAGTTCAGCGAGGGATCCACGGATATCCTCGATTTTAACCGAAGGTTCCTGCGCCGACACAATCATGTTAACAGTAACAGGACCTTCCGCGAGATCGGTTTCAAAGTTTAACCCGATAAGGCTTGAGGTTTTAGTATAGCCTGGAGCATTGAGCTCGATAGCTACCCCTTCGACAGCTGATATAGCCGTCGCGAGGTCCTTAAGCGTAAGGTACTCATCGAAAGGAAAAGCATAATTTACCGGTCCTTCCTCACCTGGAATCTCGAGGGTCAACTCTTTGCCAATAACATGAACCAGGGCAGACCCTTCCGAGGTAATTTCCAGTGCTTCCGGCGCAATCTGCACCCGCTGACTTAAACCTGCCCGGAAATCGATGCCGAGGTTGAATCCCCCCTGTGAAATAGTTCCTGTAATACCCCCCGCAATCAGAAGAAGGGAGACAGCTAACATGAGGTACCGGAGTTTCGTAAAATTGATTACCTTCTTCATTGTTTCCTCCAGGTGATGCTGAGTTTCTTCACCTTCAGAACATCAGTAGTAAAATTGAATATGAGCCGGGACAGGAAGAGCGAGGTAAACATGGAGGATACAATACCAACCGCCAAGGTGTAGGCAAATCCCTGAATCGGTCCGGATCCGAGTTGTGACAGGAAGATTGCCGCGATAAAAGTGGTGATATTCGCGTCCATGATCGTCCAGAAAGCCTTCTTGAAACCGGCTTTAATAGAAGCCTGGGGAGACTTTCCAAGTCTGTATTCTTCTTTGATCCTTTCAAATATAATAACGTTCGCGTCCACCGCCATACCAACGGTAAGTATGAGACCCGCTATACTCGTCAGAGTAAGAGTCAGCTGGAATGCCGATAGAATCGCCACGATGAATACCAGGTTGAGAATAAGAGCAAGATCCGCGATCAGACCAGCGCCCCGATAGTAGAGAAGCATAAACAGGATAACCAGAGCAAACCCGAGGGCTATGGCATTTATACCTACCCGGATAGAGTCCTCTCCGAGGGATGCTCCTACAGCCTGCTGGTTGTTCACGATAAGGTCAACCGGCATCGCCGCGGTCCGTAAAACGAGGGCGAGGTCTGTAGCCTCTTTCCGCTCAAATCCTGTCATCCGGACCGATTCCCTGATAGGCATAGAAATTCGGGCCATCGATTTAACCTTGTCATCCAGAACAATCGCGAGGGTTTCTTTCTCATTGGCACTGGTGAGCTGAAAGAAAATATCTCCCCCCTCTCTATCAAGGGTGAAATTGATAACAGGCCGGCCGGTGATGGGATCTGATGCAACCTGGGCGTCCTGGATGTGGACTCCATCGAGTCCTGTCTCTTCGGTAATGACAACATACCGCTGCAGCTGGTCGATACCATACTGGTCTTTCGTGTAGTAACCTCGAACGAGGTAGCCGGCACCAACAATATCAGCTCCCGCGACCTTCCCCTCTTCGGTAACATAGGACTGAGGATTGTCAACAAGATAACTAGCCACGGTCTGGCTCATTTCCTGATCAACTATGTGGAAATTGAGCCGCCCTTTGCCCATGAGGAAGGAATTGATCCGTTCAGGATCCGCAAGACCGGGAATCTCAATAACAATCTGATCCTGACCCTGACGCCGGATCTGAGGTTCCGTAACACCAAACTGGTCGATACGGTTGTTGAGAATCTCCATAGCCCTGTCGATGGCCTGGTTTGTATCCTCCGTGGTGGCTGAATGGCCAAGACGGTCCTCAAGACTATCTACATCGGCCTGAAGCAGAATGCTCATACCGCCGGATAAATCAAGACCAAGCTGGAGGATCTTTCCACTCCGCTCTTTCAAATCGAGCAGGTCCTCCCGGTAATGATCCTCAAGAACCTTGTAGACTAAATCTTCACCGTGGAAGCTGCCAAGAACGTTACTTACGTTCCAGCTCTTCGGGAGCTTCTTCTTTTCCAGCTTGTAGTTGCCCTTTGCAGCCTTCTCGAGGAAAAAGAACTCATGCGGCAACGGTGAATCGGGGTCTATAACCACGAGCTCCTTCAACTCGGCAAGATCGCCTATCGCCATGTTCCGGGAATAGGCCTGAATCTGCACCCTGGAAGAAGCTGCCAGTTCCTTCATCTCCTGGGGAACCAGAAAATACCAATCGAAGGTGGGATACAGAAATACCCCGGCAACCACAAGAACCAGAAGTACAATAAAAAATCGTACACGTTTATTCATTCATTAACTCCGGTTGTGGGAATTGAGATTTTTAGGAACGCAGATATTACTCGTTTTCGGTTTCTGCTTCCGCTTTCTGCTCAAGCACAGTAGCGATAGCGCTTTTTGAAAACTCGAGTTTGGTATTATCATCTACCTTCAGAATAACAGCCTGGTCCTTCACAGATTTTACAGTACCCCTAATGCCGCCAATAGACACTACTTTATCCCCTTTCTTGAGGGCGCCGAGCATCCTTTGAGTTTCTTTCTTCTTTTTATTCTGAGGTCTGATAATAAGAAAATAGAAAATCAGAATAACCAGACCAAAGGTCAGGAACGTAGTCACCATCGATCCCCCTGCCGGGGCAGCTTGCATTAAAGGTAAATTAGAAAACAATGCTTCCATTTCGTTAACATCCTTAAGAATTTAGTTTTTTCAAGAAAAAATAGCATGGATAATATTGTCAGTCAAGGATACAAGGGGCCGATTAAACGATGGATACCTTATTGATCTCCTCGGGGACGGTGAAAACACCGAAAAGCCGCTTTAAATCTTCCGTTGATTCAAGGCTGGCACCACTTTTTCTGTTGTATGCCTCAAGAACCTGCCGCTGCTCTTCAAGGTCCTCCCCAAAGAGCGCGGAACAGAAGGCAGGTTTGAAAAGCCCGGCCTCCACCAGTTCCAGGGTAGAGAGCCTGCCGAATCGTTTCTTTGCCTGGCCGTCTACAATCGCCGTACCTCCCTGATATCCAATGGTGAACAGGAAATCTTCTCGCTTCATTCTTCTCTCCCAATGATCCTCATCCGGCTCTTTAAGTATCTGTCTTTGCCATTTTCCCCGGGGGTTTTCACACCCCCTTTTTAAAAGGGCCCCCATGCTTTTGATGCATGAGAGCCCATCTATTCGCATTTGGTCTAATAAAAAGTCTACCACGAAGGGCTTACATCATGCCGCCCATTCCGCCCATGCCGCCCATTCCGGGAGCGCCTCCGGGCATTGGGGGCTCCTCTTCCTTAATGTCGGTAATCGCGCACTCGGTTGTAAGGAGCAGGCTGGCGATGGAAGCCGCGTTCTGAAGCGCGGAACGGGTAACCTTGGAGGGATCGATGATCCCGGCTTTGATCATATCTTCCCATTCACCGGTTTCAGCATTGAATCCAATACCCTTCTTCTCTTTCCTGGCCCTCTCAGCAACAACTGAAGCCTCCGCTCCCGCGTTTTCGGCAATCTGCCGAATTGGCTCTTCAAGGGATCTGCGGACAATATGGTAACCAACCTTTTCCGCTTCGCCCAGGTTCGCTACATCAACTTTCTCGAGGGCATGAGCTGCCAGGATGAGGGTAATTCCACCGCCGGGGATGATTCCCTCGTCGATGGCTGCCCGGGTAGCAGAAAGGGCATCTTCGACCCTGTGTTTCTTCTCTTTGAGCTCAGTTTCGGTAGCAGCACCAACGTTGATCACCGCGACTCCTCCGGCAAGCTTGGCAAGACGCTCCTGGAGCTTCTCACTGTCATAATCGGAGGAAGTTTCTTCGATCTGGGCTTTAATCTGAGCAATCCGGTCCTTAAGGTCTGTCTGCTTGCCAAGACCATTGATGATCGTGGTGTTTTCCTTCTCGATTTTTATCGATTTTGCCCCGCCGAGCTGGGTAAGATCGGTACTTTCGAGTTTCATTCCGAGATCTTCGGAAATCAGCTGGCCGCCGGTAAGGATAGCGATATCTTCGAGCATTGCCTTCCTCCGGTCACCGAAGCCGGGGGCTTTAACAGCAATCGCGTTGAGGGTCCCCCGGAGGGTATTGACAACAAGGGTAGCAAGAGCTTCTCCATCCACATCTTCAGCAATGAGGAGAATCGGTTTCCCAGCCTGTGCAACCTTCTCGAGAAGGGGAAGGAGGTCCTTCATATTGGAAATCTTCTTATCGTGAATAAGGATGAAGGGATCAGTCAGAACAGCAGTCATGGTTTCACGGTTAGTCGCGAAATAGGGTGAAAGATAACCCCTGTCAAACTGCATACCTTCCACAAACTCGGTGGTAGTTTCGATCGTCTTTGATTCCTCAACGGTGATAACACCATCTTTTCCAACTTTTTCCATGGCATTGGCGATCTCATCACCAATCTCTCTGTCGTTGTTCGCGGAGATAGAAGCAACCTGAGCAATCTCTTCCCGGTCTTTGATCTCCTTGGAAGCCTTGCCGATCTCTGCTACAGCAGTTTCTACCGCGTGATCGATACCCCGTTTAATTCCCATGGGGTCGATTCCGGCGGCAACCGCTTTCACACCCTCTTTAATAATGGAATACGCGAGAACAGTCGCGGTAGTTGTACCATCACCAGCAACATCATTCGTTTTTGTAGCGACCTCTTTGAGCAGCTGAGCGCCCATATTTTCGAAGGGTTCCTCGAGTTCAATTTCCTTCGCGACAGAAACACCATCTTTTGTGACGGTAGGTGCGCCGAATTTTTTATCAAGCAGCACATTTCGGCCTCTGGGGCCAAGAGTAACCTTGACAGTGTTAGAGAGCTTTTCAACCCCTCGGAAAAGGGCTTTCCTGGCATCTTCGTCGAACAGTAACTGTTTCGCCATCTTTAATACCTCACCTCTGAAATAGATTTCAATAGTTTGCGCATATACTTCCTCTACAGATATCCTTCCCGCAAAAAGGAGGAAAACAACAAAAAGTAGGGAATTGCTTTGAACAGAACATAAGATACAAATTCTTTTAAGAATCATCAACAGGAAAATGCGTAAATATGAGAAGAAAAAGCTTGACTTGGGGTGTATTTTGGGACATAGAGAAGAAGATGAAACAAAAACACCCTTTTTTGTTGATTATACGCGTATCATTCCAGGATCAGCAGATTTTCAATCGATCCCTAGACGGGGTTTTGAAGGAGATAGAGGAGCTACCCTTTCCGGTTCACTGGAACCTTCCGGTGCGTCCCCTGACCGATGATCAAAGCAGCTCACTATTGGATGGCCTCCGACACCGTCTGACGAAGGACAGCCCTGACATCCTCCTGCCCATGGGTTATACCGGGGTGCATCACCCCCTTCTGCGGTTTTCCCATCTCAAAAAGGAGGTTAGCTGGACCTTTTCCAATCCATGGAAAAACGGCATCATCGACAAGAGGATAATCCATCAGGATATTCTTATGCCTCTGGCTCCGGATTTCCAACGCCCCGCGGTAAAGGGCTATTATCATGATAAACACCGGTGGCTGTTCCCGATGAGAAATGCGACAGGAAGAATTCTGCTATACAAAGAGGGGCGGAACAGCGGGGCACTGCCGCTCATCCATGTCCCACAGCCCGATGGGGGCTGGATACAGTCTTTATTCCGGACTCTCAAGAACAGCCCTGCGGCCCTGCTCCTGGATTGTACCAATGGGCGGGACCACCTGCAAACTTTCATTGAATTGCTGAAGGGAAAGCCATCGAAACTTCCTCTTCACATTGGAATTCATGATATTGCTCATGTAAAATCTCATTCAATAGCTCATTCAATAGGCAGATTTCCTGATGTAAAAGAGTTCCTGCTTACGGGAAACACCGATGAAATTGATCGATCCCGCGGCACCGGTTCCCGGAATCTTTGGCAGTTGACCTTTGATCCGGTCCCGAACACTCCAGGCGATAGATTCAACCGATATCGGAATATGCGGATGAAGAACTCAAAGAGGGGAGACAAGGGGACACTTGCTGTTCTCACAGGTTTAATAACCAGGGCGGACACGGAGAATCACTCACCTCCTCCCAATGTCTCCGACTCTCCCTCACCATCAATCTCAGACCGCCGATTACTGGCGGATATGACCGGTTCCGTTGTCCTCGAAGAGGATGGTATGACTGTGCATTTTGAACGGGGAAGTTTCTCCGGGATCACCAACGGGAACAGGGCCCTGCTGCCCCCCGTACCGGTCGCAACCGGGATTATGTATGGTAAAACCCTGCTGCGAGCAAAACGGGAAAGCTCCTTCTCTTTTGAAGGTTCTTTTACCAGGGGACTGCGGGAATCGCTTTTCCTACCCATGCCCTGGGGAGGTCTTCCTGCCGGAATTGCCAGGGATTATTACTTCATCGAAGATTTCCCCCGCCTTATAGTGTCGGTGAAGAATACCTGGCCGGGATTTCCCGGTGATGAACGGGTCGACGGAATACTTGCGGGGGAGTTCCACCTCTTTTCCCTTGAAGGAGAGAGAGGGATTCAGATAACCGGTAAAGCTCCTTCGGGCGATGAGGTATCATTTGAGCTTCCACCCGAAGAGGGTACCTTTCAGATACCCGCCGGGGAAATCACCTTCCGCTATCGGGGGACAGCAATTACCATAACCTTCATCGCCTCACCGGTTTTGTCTCTCATTCCGCTGCGGATACACCGGAAGGGCCGATCCCTGCTCTGTTCCATAAATCCCGGGGGATTTTATAAAGAGTCTGAATACAGGCAGGTTCTGCCGGTTTCTGAAAGGTATTCAATGGTAATTCTTGCCCGGAGTGAACCCGGAGGGGATAACAGGGGGGGCGCGATGTCCACTATCCCTCCTCTTACAAAAACTATTCTAAGTGAAATCGGAAATCCCTGGATGGAGGAGCTGACTCAAACTCACCACTGAAAAGCTCCAGGGTCCTCCCCTCAGGCTGGGTTTCAACCACAAGCTGCCCCTCTTTTCCCACCTCAATAATCCGCACCTCCCGGGGAACCGATGAGCCCGGAAAACCGGAAAGATAATCCAGGGTAGTTCCTTTCCGGTAGAGCCGTTTATTCAATCGAACCTGCCAGGAAGAGGAATTGATGTTCTCTCCCATAACCTTGAGAAGTTCAGAAAGAATATCAAATGGATCATGAAACTTTCCGGTAAGGGTATAAAGAGAGCCCCCCATGGTTTTAAAACCTGGAGGAAAGACAGATTGGTTGATGTTTATCCCAATTCCGCCGAGGACCCAACCCCTCCCCCCTTCACAGAGAATCCCCGATACTTTGGATCCCTTTACAAGGACATCGTTTGGCCATTTAACCGAAGGTTCCAGGTCAAGGTATTTTTCCAAAGTCTCCGCGACACTCAACCCAAGGAGAAGAGGAATAGTGCTTAATGGATTGGATATCCTTTCAGGCATTAAGAAAACCGTAAAAAGAAGATTCTCCCCGGGATTTGCTTCCCATCGGCGGTCCTTCATCCTGCCCCTCCCTCCGGTTTGATATCCGGCACAAACCACGGTGCCATGGGGACACGTGAAAAGAGAGCGGATTTCTTCCATCGTTGAGGATGTCTGCTCGACGAAATAAACCGGAGCACCAAATGGATTGAAAAGATCAAGAACTCTCATCACAAAGCCAGAATAGGAGAAACGGAACACTTACACAAGCATGTTATGAGGACTGGAAGCCATTCGAATCCAGGCAAGCAATTCTCATTTTGACATGGATTATAATACAGCTGGATAGAATTGAC
>JAGLYY010000136.1 GCA_023131935.1 Spirochaetales bacterium
TGGGCCATAATGAGAACTGCTGAATCCAGGAAATCTCTGCTTGACAAAAAGAAGGATCTTACCTCAAATGAATGAGAATTTTTGCCACAGAGATCACTGAGGGAGATGAGGAATAATAATTGGATACAGCAAACTCCTTGCACTCCTCCGGTGCTTATGTAATAATATACAGTAATTATTGAATAAATATACTAATGAGGAAATCATGAAAGAACGTGGTGCCAGACTTCGCACGATAAAGCTAATTATAAAGGATAACAGGATAGAAAGCCAGGAAGCACTTCTCGAACACCTTCAAAAAGAGGGCTTTAATGTAACACAGGCGACTCTTTCGAGAGATTTGAAACTCCTGAAAGTTGGAAAAGTTTCTGACGGCTGGCATGGATATTTCTACACCCTGCCGGGGGGGGAAGATTCAGAGATGGAATCCAGGAAGCGCTATGTACAGGATTTCAAACGCGGATTCATTTCGGTTGAATATTCAGGAAATATCGGGGTCATCAGGACCCTGCTTTTTCAATCTGACAGCGTTGCCCTTGCCCTCGATAAGCTAGGGTTTCCCGAGATTATCGGAACCGTGGCAGGTGATGACACCATCCTCATTGTTCTTCGTACCGGGATTACCGGGGAAGATATGAACAGGACCCTCCGCGAACGAATCCCCGATATCGATTTGTAAGGAGCAAAACATGGGCGCTCTCACGTTTCAAAACCTCGATAGTCTTATAGCCTTCAAGGCATTGAAAGAACATAAAGAGGTGGTTTCCCTCCGGGAGGATTTAACACCTGAACGGGTCAGGGAATACACCGTAAAGATGGGTGGTGGTCTCAACTACAACTACGCCGCAAAATATGTTAATGAAAGCCTTCTCAACATCCTCCAGGATGTAAGTGATGAACAGGAGCTGATAAAAAAATATCAAGCCCTTCTTTCCGGTGAAGTGATGAATACAGGAGAAAACCGCCTTGTTCTTCATCAGCTCTCCAGGGGAGAATGTTTTGGCCCGGTAGTCCATAAGGGGGAAAATATCGGAGAATTTTACCGAATTCAGCTCCATCGGGTCGCGGATTTCGCCGGAGCAGTCCAGAGGGGTAAGATTACCGGTTCTTCAGGAAAACCCTTTACGACGGTTGTGCAGATCGGAATCGGCGGTTCCGACCTGGGACCCAGGGCTCTCTACCTCGCGTTAAAGAACAGTCTCAATCGAAAACCTTATCTTGAGGCCCGATTTATCTCAAACGTGGACCCGGATGATCCGAACGATGTGCTTGAGGATATTGATTTCGCGTCCTCACTGTTTATCCTGGTCAGTAAGAGCGGTACAACCCAGGAAACTCTTACGAACCGGCAATTCGTTATGGAAAAAATGAAAGATGCCGGGATTGAGGATCCATCAAAGCACATGATTGCGGTAACCGGCGAAACAAGCCCTCTTGCCGAATCACCCGAATATCTGGACTCGTTTTACATTGATGATTTTATCGGGGGGAGATATTCATCCACCAGTGCCGTTGGGGGTGCTGTTCTTTCTATTGCCCTTGGGGCTGATGTGTTCAATGAACTTCTTGAAGGGGCCCACGAAGCTGATCTTGCCGCCCTTGAGCCGGATATCAGGAAAAACCCGAGCCTCCTCGACGCCCTGATTGGGATGTATGAACGGAATGTTTTAGAGTTTTCATCAACCGCGATTCTCCCCTACTCTCAAGCCTTAAGCCGCTTTCCCGCCCATCTCCAACAGCTTGATATGGAAAGTAATGGAAAACGGGTTAATCGGGTGGGTGGAGCCCTGCATTATTCGACAGGACCGGTAATCTTTGGAGAGCCGGGGACAAATGGACAACATTCCTTTTATCAACTTCTCCACCAGGGGACCGATATTATCCCCCTTCAGTTCATCGGCTTTCAGGAATCTCAGTCAGGTTTCGATCTTACAACCGAAGGCAGTACAAGCCAGGTAAAATTAAACGCCAACCTCGCGGCCCAGATTGCGGCCTTCACGAAGGGAAAAAATGATGAAAACAGGAACAAGGTTTTTCCCGGCGAACGTCCATCGAGCCTTATTTATGGACAGCGGTTAACCGCACGGTCCATGGGGGCCTTGCTCGCTCACTTCGAGAACAAGGTGATGTTTCAGGGATTTATCTGGAATGTGAATAGCTTCGATCAGGAAGGGGTCCAATTAGGAAAGCTTTTAACGAAAAAAATACTCTCCGGGGAAACTCTCGATTCTGCTCTGGAAGTTTTTTCCGGGCTGCTCAAAGTTCGATAAACAAAGAAACCCCCCAGGGAAAAGGAGGTAAAACCCTGGGAGGCACATCTAAAAGGAGGTGATGAAAAAAGTTTCTAACCGTTCTGCATTAATAACCAGCAGACCTGTAGAAAAGTTACATAAACCGATGTACTAATCTCCACAATAAGTACATCGATCTTGTCTAATTTCTCCATTAACATGTGTAAATTTATCAACCTTATTTGTATGTCATCAGGTAATATTATTTACCATCATTGCCGGCTGCCTGGTCGCTTCAAGGACATCCCGCCAGAGGCTCCCCTCAGGATCGACAGAGTTCCTTTCTGCTACCGAGAGTTTTATAGGGATATGAACAAACCGTTCGTGCATGAGACTGACAATCATTTTTGTTTTCCCAGCCATAGCGGCATGGACCGCGGAGGTCCCGAGGCGGGAACAGTAAATGGAGTCGTTAGGATTGGCCGGGGCGCTTCTTATCATATAACTGGGATCGATGTACTTAAGGGTAATTTCCATCCCAATATTCTCAAAGTGTTCCTTTATCGCTTCCCGGAGATAAACCCCGATATCAATTAACCGGCGATTTCCCGACTTGTCGCTTTCCCCGCTTAAATCAAAGAGATGCTGTCCGGCTCCCTCCGCTACAAGAATAACCGCGTGATTTCGAGCAATTAACCGCTTCTCGAGATGTACAAAAAGACCATTTTCACCCTCAAGATCGAAGGGGATCTCCGGAATAAGGATAAAGTTTACATCGCTCATAGCAAGAGCTGTATGTACCGCGATAAAACCTGACTCCCGGCCCATCACCTTAACAAGACCGATCCCATTAATGGCATCGTGGGCTTCAACGTGGGCACTTGAAACCGCTTCCTCCGCCCTGGATACAGCGGTCTCAAAACCAAAGGACCGCTGGACGAAAGAGAGGTCGTTATCGATGGTTTTTGGAATTCCGACAACAGCTATTTTCAAGCCTCTCCTCTCTATCTCTTCGGCTATCCTCAAGGCCCCCTTCTGGGTCCCGTCACCGCCGACGGTAAAGAATATGTTGAGGTTCATCCGCTCAATCGAATCGACAATATCCCGAATCTCCCCGCTGCCCCGTGAGGTGCCAAGAAGAGTACCCCCTTTGGTATGGATGTCGTCGACCATTTCCGGGTCAAGCTTGAGAGGAGGAAGGTGATAATCGGGCAACAATCCTTTATACCCGTTTCGGATACCGGAAATCCTTCGGACCCCATACTGATACCAAAGGCAACGGACAATTGCGCGGATAACATTGTTAAGTCCCGGGCATAATCCCCCGCAGGTAACAATCCCGGCATGAACATGGGCGGGATTAAAGTAAATTTTCTCCCGCGGTCCCGCGGGTTCCAGCAGATCCTCCCGGCGACAGGGTGGACGTTCTACATCGGGATTTCCGTTTATATCATAGAGGATATACTCATCATCACGAACATAATTGGCCCTTTTGTCACCGAGGATTGTGGAAAGCTCTATTGGTGATGTTATCTTTGCTTCTCCGAGAGTATTAATGCGGAAATCGTATGCCATATCCTTACCTCCGATTGATAGTCTAAAAGAACAATCCTCAGTACACAAGGTGGTTGAACAGAGAATCTGCGGGAACTGAATATTTATTTGGAGGTAAGGATTTCAACACCCTGCCAGTCGGCAGCAGGGGGATTCTTAAAATAATGCCTGCACCGATCAATATATACACCGGAAATATGATCACCCGGCAAGACCTTCTGTACCCCCTCGAAATACTGAAGGGCTTTGGTGAATTCCCGCTGGTAATAGAGTTTGAGCCCTGAATGGTGGAATTGCCAGCCCCGGGTTTCCGAGTCAGTAAGTTCCTGCTTCGCGGTAAAGATCTTTTCTCCTGATGTTTTCCCTTTTGCCACAACCTTATCGATCAGTCTGCAGGGGAGGCGGGTTTTCACCTTCCGGTAAACACTTTCAGAAAAGATGATTTCCTGCTTGTATGGTTTGGTCATTCCCTCAAGCCGGGACCCTAAGTTTACCATATCTCCGATGATGGTATAATCCATTTTTCGCTCAGAACCGATATTTCCTACGGTGACAACCCCATAATTAACCCCGATACCTGTGATGAAGGCTGGTTTCCCCGATGCTTCCTGCTCCCGGTTAAAATCTTTCAAAGCTCTCTGCATCTCAAGGGCGGAGAGAACCGCCTGAAGAGCGTCATCTTCATGTTTTATTGGCGCGCCGTAAAAAGCCATTATTGCATCGCCAATGTACTTATCTACGATTCCTCCCCGGCCCATGATGATGTCTACCATGATTTCAAAATAGTTGTTCAAAGCATAGACCAGTTCATCAGGCATAAACCCTTCCGATATGGTGGTAAAACTTCTTATGTCGGAGAAAAGGATCGCAAGGACCCTGTTCTCCCCCACCAACATTGATTCCGGATTGGTGAAAAACCCCTCAATCACATCTTTTGGTACATATCTTTGAAAGATATTCCTGATTTTATGTTCATTTTTCTGGGCAAGGACCGCCTTGAAAGCAAACTCCTTAATTTGATCGTAGGCCCTCTGGAGTTCAGAGACCATGATATTGAAGGTATGCGCAAGTTCCCCTATTTCATCGTTATACTCAATCGCCACCCGGGAGGAGAGGTCGTTTGTTGAAATGATAGCCCGCATGGCATTGGCTACCCTAGAAAGGGGACGGGTCAGAACTCCGGTGAAGATGAGAAGCAGGATGAGAGACACAAAAGTCGATACCCCGAGAACAACTGCTGTCTGCATGAGAATCTGAGTTGCCTCACGGGAAAAGACCTCCTGTTCCTCAGTTACGAAGACATACCACCCGAATGGTTCAAAAAAGAAAGATTGCCCTACCCTAAGCTTGTCCTCTACCCGTAATTCGGTCCATCCTGTTTTTTCCTCACGGATAGCGGTAACAATGTTCGATCTTTCCCATATGCCGAGTTTCACCTCCTGCGAAGACATTACAACTGCCGCCTTTTCGTTCACCGCGAAAATCAGCTCTGACGGGCTGCGAATAATGGACCGGGCATAGGAGGCGACAGCTCCTTTCGCGACCGCAACGTATTCAGGACTTTCAGAAAAATTATTGCTGACCAGGAGATTCCACTGGTTGTCCATGTTCTTTTTTAATTCCTGAGCTTTGAACCCAAGGGAATCCATGGCAAGACGGGTAAGTCCGCTCCGGGCAGAAAAAGAGGAGATGATTCCGGTGATAAACAGGGCGGAAATGAGCAGTGGTATTACAATCCAGATTATCTTAGTACGTATCTTCACCGTGGCTCCTGATATTGGAGGAACTATTTCATAACAACCATCGGCTTTCCGAGGTCACATCTTTATACTCGAAGGATTCCTGCCGATGATCAATCTAGAAAAGACCATTTTTTTAAGATCAGGAACGAATTGATGAGTGCATCATCCAAAAGCGCCTATTCCTCAAAAAGTCATCCCAACAGAAGAAGAGATGATTTTCTCATCGAAGAAAAGGGTATCACCCCGGCAGACAGAGAGGAGATCCTAAGCCACATCAACGGGGTCGTTGATACTAACAAAATCTCTATTACTGACGAATCTTTCAGGATCACCCCCCAGAAAAAGGGAATCGGGTTTCCCATTGCGATAAATATCCTCAGCATCCTCGCCATCGGAGGGGCAATCTATCTTGCGAACATGTTTTTCCAGGCCAGACAGAAAACACTGAGCCTTGAATCGGGCAGCTATGTCTCCGCTGAAGGAAAACTGATAGAAGAACTGAAGAAAGAATCTGAAGAGGCCCTTCAGAAGAAAAGTGAAGAGATAAACAATATTCAGGCAGAGCTCTCCCGCCTGGATTCCGAGCGTTCCCTGTTACAGGAAAATTTCGATGCAAATCTCAAGGAACGGGAAGGGGAACTCCGGGCAGCCCTCCTGGAGGAATTGGACCTCGAACGGGAACGGATGCAGGCCCT
>JAGLYY010000137.1 GCA_023131935.1 Spirochaetales bacterium
GGGACTTCAGCAGAGGAGATAGAAGCAAAAATCCAGGCCCTTAAAGCTGAAAAGGAAAGGGGATTCCAACAGGACATTGCTGCCTACAAGGCGGAATCGGAAGCGGCATTACAGCAAAAGGAAGAGGAGTTGACCCAGGCAAAGGCCCTGACTGAAGGGCTGCTCCAGCAGGTGAATGAGGAAAAATCCATCCTTCAGGAGGAAGCCCTGAAGCGGGAGGAGACAATCCGGGAGCAATTCGCCGCGGAACGGGAAAGCCTGGAGGAGGAAACAACCGCCGCGAGAGAGGAACTGGCCCAATTGGCATCCCTCAGAGAGAATGAACAATTCCTCGTTGACCAAATCCTTTCGGGTTACCAGGTGATTGAACAGAACCTCAATACGAGAAATTACCCGAAAGCCTTAGAGGCGGTTACAAACCTGGAAACCTTCCTCCGGGATGAAACCCTTGCGAATGTACCCGCGATCGCAAAGCGCAGGGAAACGGAGCTTTTCCTGGTAAAAACCCTGAAGGAAAAGATTGAGGGGGAAGCCTCTCTGGAGGATGTGGACACCGCAAGCCTCATTGAAGCAGCAAACCGGCTGATCGCCGCGGAAGAAGTCATAAGCCGCGCTGAAAAAGCGTACGCGTCGGGGGACATCAATGAGGCTGAAGACCTCTACTCCAGGGGCATAATAAGTCTGCCAGCCCTGCGAAGGGCTACTGAACAGCTTGCAACTATCGATGCCGAAAAAAGCAGGGCCCTTCTGGAGGCAGCAGTGCAACGGGGAAACGACCTCACCCGGGCAGGAAAAACCGAGGAGGGAGCAGAAGCCTACGCCCGTGCCAGCCTGGCTGTACCGGAAGATAACAGGGGACTCATGGATTCAGCCTTTGTGGGCATAAAGAATATCTACCAATCCCAAAGCAGGGACCTGACGGAAGAACATGATGAAAACCTTGAAAAACTTGCCAATGATCTCGGGGCGGAACAGGAAAAAAGCACCCTTCTCGAGGAAAAACTGGCAGTAAGGGAATCCGCAATCGACGAGCTGACACCGAATTCCGAGTCCTATCAACAGATGCGGGAAGAACATACTGATTTCCTCACTGAGGTTGAAGCCCTTCTTACCCGAAATCGGACAACCCAGGCGGTTAATCTTCTGACGAATTACCTTACCGATTTGAGCTCCGATCACCTCACTGATCTTCAAGGGATCATTGAGGAAACATACAGGCAGCGATCTACAGGGGCTGTTGCGTCAGCAGTAGAAAGGACAAAGGAGGCAGCTGAACGCCTCGGACGTGAATCCGCCCTCAACGATATTCTCCTGTTTACCCGATACTACGCGATTCTTAATCCCCAGGACCGGGAGAACTTTACATCCCGGATTACCGGAAGCGATGGAAATGGAGCCCTCTTCGATCAGGTCATCAAGGAAATAAGGCTCCTGGCGGGAGAATAAGACCTCACGAATACAGAATCGCTTGACTCAGGTAGGGCTCTTCCCGTATCTTTGCGTGTGTTGCGGAGGCCTTAATGAAGATTGTTGTCATCGGCGGTGCCGGTTATATTGGAAGCCATGTTGCAAGGGAATTGCTTGACAGAGGACATCAGGTAACTGTTTTTGACAACCTTTCAACAGGGACCAGGGAAAATCTCTTCTCTGATGAGGAATTTATCCACGGGGATATCCTGACTACTGATTCTTTACGTCAGGCATTTTCTCAAGGCTTCGAAGCTCTTATCCATCTCGCTGCCAGTAAGGCAGCCGGCGAGTCGATGATTAAACCGGAAAAATACTCGGTTAACAATATTACCGGGACCCTGAACATCCTGAATGCCGCAAGCGAAGCAGGTATCGGTAATATAGTGTTCTCCTCTTCCGCCGCGGTTTACGGCGAACCCCAATACCTGCCTATCGACGAAGATCATCCCACGGTTCCGGAAAATTATTATGGATTTACCAAATTGCAAATCGAAGGATTTCTCCGGTGGTATGAAAAGCTTAAGGGTATCCGCTCTGCTTCCCTCCGTTATTTTAACGCGGCAGGTTACGATGCCGCGGGAAGGATAACCGGTCTTGAACATAACTCCGCGAATCTTCTCCCGGTAATCATGGAAGTCGCGATGGGATGGCGGAATAATCTTCAGATTTTTGGCGATGACTACGATACCGAAGATGGTACCGGTGTACGTGATTACATCCATGTTTCGGACCTGGCTCGTGCCCATGCCGCCGCATTGGAATATATTACCGAAAAAAAGCAGTCTCTTACGGTGAACCTCGGCAGTGAATCGGGACTGAGCGTTCTTCAAATCCTTGAAACCACCAGAAAAATCTCCGGAAAGAAGGTCCCCGTGGAAGTAGTGGGCCGGCGCCCGGGAGATCCGGGAAAACTGGTCGCATCCTCAGCGAAAGCTAAGGAATTACTCGGGTGGAAAGCCACGGAGAGTGATGTGGACTCCCTCGTTTCAACTTCCTGGAACGCTTATGGGAAGGCTATTAGGCTGTAGGGGGAAGAAGGCTGTAGGTAGATAGGCT
>JAGLYY010000138.1 GCA_023131935.1 Spirochaetales bacterium
AGCCTATCCTACCTAATAGCCTATCTACCTACAGCCTTCCCCATTCCTTGCTATCAGCCCCATAAATCATTATAATGTTGTGTATGATGAAAAAAGGTTTTAGTCAGTTATTAAAGGACCTGCCTGGAATCAGGAAGAAACTTCATTCCCTGGAGGAGCTCATCCTTGCCAATCTTGTGATGATCAGTGAAATCCCCTCTCCGACTTTCCGGGAAGAAAACAGGAGGGAATTCCTGATCAACCGTTTTACTGAATTCGGACTGCACAACTGCTCAACCGATGAGGTGGGTAATGCCCTGGGAATCTTGCCTGGTCAAAAGGGGGATAGGATAATCCTTGTGGTTGCCCATCTCGATACGGTGTTTGACGAAACTGTGGACCATACGGTAGCGGTACAACCCAACAGGGTAACGGGCCCTTCGGTGGCGGACAATTCCCTGGGTCTGGCCGGTATCGCGAGCCTTCCCAGTGTTTTTGAGCATCTCCAGATCAAAATGGATTCGGACCTCATCCTGATGGGTTCTTCGAGGAGTCTCGGCAAAGGAAATGTTGAAGGGCTGCGGTTCTTTATCGATCATACCGACCTGCCAGTGTCAGCAGGGGTTTGTATAGAAGGAGTTCAGCTCGGACGGATCAGTTACTCCTCCATTGGAATGGCACGGTGTGAGATTGTCTGCAAACTGCCGGACAGCTATGACTGGACTCGCTTCGGCCTTACAGGCTCTATCGTTACGGTAAATGAGATCATCAATCGGATTCTCGAAATTCCACTGCCCACCCGTCCCCGGACAAGTATTGTTCTTGGGAATATTGAGGGGGGGACCGATTTTAACACCGTTGCCCGGGAAACGGTCCTCCGATTTGAAATCCGCTCTGAATCTGACGTGATGGTTCATCAATTAACCCGGGATATTACCAATATCACCGCGGAGGTGGAATCCCATTCTGGAGCTGAGGTGACCTTTGAAAATATCGCCCAGCGCAGCCCGGGGGGTATCACCTTTGCCCATCCCATATCCAGCCAGAGCAGGGAGATCATGAGGGTCCTGAATATCCAACCCCGGATCACCCCGAGTACCTCAGAGCTTTCAGCTTTTATCGACCACGCCATTCCCGCTGTAACCTTAGGGATGACTTTTGGGGAAAATTTCAATCAGAAGGATGAGTCCATTGAAATAGAACCTGTTTTTTCCGGCCTTGCTCAGCTTGTCGGACTTATCCTGGCTATAGACAGGGGGTATTGCGATGAACATCAATAAATGGCTTAAAGAGAATACTTTTTATCATTCCCAGTTTCAGGACCTTGCGAAACTGGTCAAAGAAAAAAAACGCAAAAAAATTACCGTATCCCTCTGCATTCCCACCTTAAATGAAGAGAAGACCATTGGCAAAGAGATTATCCTCTTCCGTTCTGAGCTGATGACCCAACATCATTTGTTAGATGAAATTGCGGTAATAGATTCCGGCTCCTCCGACAGAACACGGGAGGTTGCGGCTGCTTTTGGCGCCGATGTATATCTTGCATCGGAAATTCTTCCTAACCTGGAACCAAAAAGAGGAAAGGGGGAAAACCTCTGGAAAGCAATTTACCAGCTTCGTGGGGACATCATTGTGTATATCGACGCTGATATAAAGAATATCCATCCCCGTTTTGTCTATGGCCTCGTTGCGCCCCTCATTTACCGGCCGGAAATCCATTACGTAAAGGCGTTTTACGACCGACCCCTTGCAGTTTCCGGGGGAGTTCGTCCTTCCGGAGGAGGCAGAGTAACAGAGATCCTCATACGGCCCCTCTTCTGCCTCTTTTTTCCAGAACTCTCGGAGATTATTCAACCCTTATCGGGAGAGTACGCCGTAAGAAGAGAGGTGCTCGAAGATATTCCCTTTCCCATTGGCTATGGAGTGGAAACTTCCCATCTCATCGACGTATATCAAAAATATGGGATGAACGCCTTCGCCCAGACCGATCTTGATCAACGGGTCCACCGAAACCAACCCACCCGGGATTTAGGAAAGATGTCCTTTGGCATTCTCCAGACATTCCTCTCCCGGCTTAAGTCCCTTGGGATAGTGGGAGCTATTCCTGAATTGAATACTATCCTCCGACAATTTCAGGTTAAGGATAATGAATTTGATACTATCGAGTATTCCATTATTGAAGATGAACGCCCTCCAATGAACACAATCCAGGAATACCAGAACAGAAAAAGC
>JAGLYY010000139.1 GCA_023131935.1 Spirochaetales bacterium
TGATCTTTCCGAAAAGCATAGCAGAGCTCTCACTATCAGTCAGAATTGCCAGATTCTTTTTGAACAGATTGATTCTCTTCAGATTCTCCTTAACTCTTTTTGAGTTATAGGCGCCAAAGTACAACTCTGCCAATATGCAGTTGAATAAAGCGAGTGAATAAACTCCGATCTCATCTACCTTTTTTTCTAATAGAAGATTGCCATTAAGTAAATAGATGCAGGTATTCGTATCTAAAAGATATTTCAAAACATACCATTCGTTCTTGTGGTAGATTTTCTGCTTGAATAGATATCTTTTATCTGCTCTTCAATGGTTCTGTCATCCTCCCATGTTCCACATACAGATAGAAATTCATCGGTTGCGCGTTTTTCATCCAGACCAGGTGCGATGATTTCCTGTTTAAAAAAATGTACAACTTTAGCCAATTTCTTCTGAACAGGTTGAGGCAGGCCTTGTACTTCTTTTAAGATTATTTCTTCATGTATTGTCTTTGTCTGCATGATAAGCCTCCCGCCAATTTTTTATCCTTAATTATTTTTACTCCAGCAGAATCAACTTTTTACGAACCCACGATCTTTTGATATTTGCCTTTTTACTCTGTCGATGACACTGGTTGCAGAACTGTAGGTATTCATACGGAATTTCTTGCGAATTTTGCCGTGCATTATAGGCCGATTTTTTCTGGAACGTCAAGAAATTTACCCATGCCTTTCTAATCCTAATGTATCTTATTTTATTCCACAAAAGTATTGGGCCACTTTCTGCCGGCATGCATGACACGGAGTATCTGCACTGTATTTTCAACCACACGATACGGAACTATATACGGTGTTCCGGTGACAACTAATTCTCGTGTTCCCTGCACACGACCAGGACGGCCCATGCCGGGCTGTTCAGCCAATATCCGGGTTGCCTTCCAAATACGCTTAATAACTCCTGTTGCCGCACCAGGATTGTATTGAGCTATATATTCACCTGCTTGCGCCAGATCTTCCAGGGCAATCAGCAACCATTTAATCTGCATCAACACCCCATTTTGCAAAGACTTTTTTCACTTCTTTATCATCTGCAAAAATACCGACATCCGCTTGCCTTATACCCTCCTCTATTGCCTCAATCTGCCAGGCTTGTTCTTTGAGGTAAGCGCGAACAGCCTCTGCAATCAAAAAAGACTTAGGCCTCGCAGTCGCTTTGGCTAATTGCTCCAGTTTGTGAGAACTCTGCGGATCCAATCTGGCTGCTATAATTGGATTTTTCATTAACAACCTCCTTGTATAATTTTTATACATTGTAAAAGATGTTAACGCTAATGTCAACCATAAAGAAATTGCAGTAATTGAGCAGACGATCAGGCAAAAAACATTTTATGCTAAGGAAAAAGATTTCACCGGAGCCCTGAGACTTTCTGAAGTATATAGATAAGCTCTTGTAGCCCGATTCTGCCGTCTGAGTTGACATCCGATTCTTTGTGAATGGTTGAGACCGGGTTAATTCCCGTATAAACTTGTAGAGCCGTAAGAGCATCACTCAGGTCAACGATTCCATTCTGGTCCAAATCCCCAATAAGGGCAAATATTGCGGCAACATTCTTTTCAGTATCCATAGTTACCGTGCAATCACCTGTTCCCGAGCATTCGGTTCCAGACCAACCGGTAAACGAAGAATCCGGATCCGGTATGGCAGTAAGGGTTACCTGCACATCCTGATTGTACGCCTCCGAACAATCAAAACCACAGTCGATCCCAGGTGGAGAGCTGATGACTGCGCCTGACCCTGTGCCAACTCTGGAAACAGTGAGAAAGTACAACGAGCCCAAGGTTCCGCTTAAATCAATACCGAGTATACCGGCAATATTGTCAACGCTGTCATCGGCATCCGGACAGCGAATAGGAAGTCGATATTGGTCGTTTACGCCTTGCTCATAGAGATAGTAACTGCCATATCCTCCAGGATTTTCTTTTAGTGAAGCCCCGAGCAGGTAAATGCCGCTTTCAAAAGTCTGACTTATTTCACAGTTTACAGGGGGTACAATAACGTTTTCGCTTGTACCCATTACAGAAGTGTAAAACCACTGGGCAGAATATCCGGTATACCCTATGCCGCACGCCCCATCCAATATGACTTTATGTGTATTAAAGTCATCCTGATTCTCAAAGACGCCCGTTACAAAAAACTCTTTCCCAAACGATATATCTTCATCCAACACCATAACGACAAAGGATTCTTCTATAGATTTGTTGTTTGCAGATGCTCTTACGGTAACCTTGCTTGCAATGCCGGAGGCGCCGGCAACGGGGGATAGTTCCAGAATATTTCCAACCAGAACCGCCTGCACCGCGCTATGGTTTGTATTTGATATGTCCAGATTGAGCGCATCCCCGTTTTCATCCCTGGCATCGATCAGAATTTTACGGACTGTCGGATTGGATGAATTCAACAAGATATCATTCAAACTGCTGTTGATAACTGGCGCTATATCAAGGCTGCTCTCTATCGCAGTTTTTTCAGCATCTGTCAAAATGTCCGTGGAAATAGCGACGACGTAATCTGTCTTGTCATCATACGAATAACAAAAACCTAACTCGTTTAGCAGTGAGACTCTCACAGTGTACCTGTCTGCAGACAGATTGACGGTCACTGGTTCATCGCTTGAAGCCACCATAACATTGCCGGAGTCGTATATTGAAATATAAAAGGCCTGATTGGAATACCCCCTGTCGCCGCTTATTGCGGTATCCCCTTTCAGGTAAAGATCATATCTGTCTATATCCGTATCGTAGTCGAACTTGCCTGTAATATTCACGCCGTCAATACTGTCTTCTGATTCCAGGTTGACAAAACAATATGCTCCGCTGCATGGCTTTATATTATAGTAAATTGTCAAGTCAGGAGGATAAGTATGGTCACCGGCCTGCACGGTCTGATCAAGAAAATAATAATCGTCATAATGTCCGCCCCATCCCATATTTACATGTATTTCTCTCCCGGTTTCGTCTGAGCTGTAGCCGTCAGCAACAACCATATGACCCGGAAAAGACAACAAAACCGGCCTTTCTGCGTCGATTTCACCTCTCAATGTGTCAAAAAAGAGTGCAATATCATCGTTGGTCAGGCTCCTCATGCTATTTGAATACCCAAAATTTTCGATCCATGCATCCATGTTGAGGAAAGCCGATGAGTCAGTCAAACTAAAATCGGTGTGATTCACGATGGCAAGGTCCCTTATCAAGAGCGCGATTTCATCCACCTTGTAATCGGGTTGAGTTGGAGTAAGGACATCGGGCATATTCTCCCAGTTGCAGGTTCTGTAAAGGACAGTCTTCAGCTCCTGACCATTCCAATTAAATGAGGCAACACCGGTTCCTGCGGCAGGGTAATTATGGTATTTCATGACTTGTGCCATGGCAACATTCACACAACCCGAAATTACATTTTCGCCACTAATTTCCGGCAGAAATTTGTTATACGGCTCACCCTGATTCCACTGAGTGGTGAGTAAATAAGTATCCGAGGTATATGCAAGTGGTGTCCTGATTTTCTCGAAGTTTAATAAAAAGTCCCAACTTCTTTGAGCATCGCCGGCAGTAACAGACAGCGTGGTTCTCTCCTGAGCCATTATTGCCATGGTATTGTATTCCATTTCTGAAAGAAGGAACCTTTTATATGCCTCCGGCAATGTCTGGAAATCGCCGATTAACGAGTATGCCTTAATCGGCGTAAGACTCCTTG
>JAGLYY010000014.1 GCA_023131935.1 Spirochaetales bacterium
AAAATTCTAAATTTTTATTAAAATGTTCAATAAAAACTTTTTTTGTTATTGATTCAGACATCCAATTAAAAAAGGCTTTTCTAAAACTAAACCACTCTGATTCTTTTCCACTGCCGGTTCTTATAATCTTAATAATGTTAATTGAAAAGGATGGTAGAAATCGAAGCTTTTTTATCATCTTCTGAGTTCTACTAATTGCATCTTCTCTTCTTAATATACCGGTATTCGACAGAACAAGAATATCAACATACTCTGGGTATATTTCCGCAAAATACTGAGCAACTCCGCCGCCATAAGAATACCCTGTAATAATCGCCTTATTTATTTTTTCGGTATCTAATATATTTTTGATATAATTAACAGAATCTTTAGCCCCCATTCCAATTCCAGGTAGTTTGGGAGCTATTATATAAAAATCATTTTTTAATTTATCTATAATGTAAAACCACATATACGAATTGAACATGGCTCCATGTAGTAATACTAATGTGCGTTTTCCATTTCCCGCGGCTATATATTCATATTCGACACCATTTTTGACATATTTTTTGTATGGATGCTCCTCTATAAAAATTTTTAACATCAAGTATTGATGCTTAGGTACGTTACTGAAAAAAATTTCTTTTATTATCATTGATTTTTCTCCTTTCACAGACTTAATTTTTCCATTATTTATTTTGTCCGGTTAGTCCGATTGTCACTTCACTTTTTCGGCCTGCATCTGATGTGCATTTTATTCTCCGAAATGATCTCCCACTTTCCAGAGGAAACAAGCTCCTGTTTAAGATGTTCCCTGCTGCCCTTTCCGGGATGCCCCTCGTCCATAATAAGTACTCCATCTTTTTTAATCAGCCTGTGAAACTCTAGAAACAACGCGACAGGTTTTTCTATTCGGTGAAACACATCAAAGCAGTAAATAATATCGGCGCTGTTATTATCAACAGGACATGAATAATTATTAACCAGTACTGCTTCTACATTTTTCAGATTTCTTTTTTTACAAAGTTTCCTTACCTCGGAAACAGCCTGTGGCTGAATATCCGCGGCGTAGAGCTTTCCCTGCTGTCCTGTAATCCTGGAAACCGAAGGTATATAACGGCCGGGGCCGCAGCCGTAGTCAATAATCGTTTGGCTGGATTCAAGCTGCAGATCTGCAATCTTTTCTTTTGAGACTGGATTATTACGGCACATTGCACAATATAATCCATAACAAAGTGAATTAAATATACTCATTATTATTTCTCCTTTTACTTATCAAGTGTAGATACAGTATTAAGTTTCATTGTCTTCCCGGAATTTTGTCCGAGCTCCTTTCTTAATTTAAATGCGAATACCGTCGCAAGTAAAGCAGATAAAAGATCGGCAGCAGGCTGACTGAAAATAACCCCGTCAAGCCCGAATAAACGCGGCATAATAAGAATGGCTGGAATAAAGAATATTCCCACTCTTGAAATAGCGAGAATTCCTCCTTCTTTTCCCTTTCCAAGGGCTAAAAAAAGATGACTGTAAATTGATATGAAACCGAAGACCGGAAAAACAACTCCCCATACAAACAAAGAGCGGGAGGCAATTTTAATAACCATTGGGTCAATGGAAAACCATGAAGCTATCCGGTGTGAAAAGATCATGGCAATTACACCAAAGACTGCCGTAAAAATTGTTGTCCAGAGAACAGAAAGTCGGACAGATTCTCTTACTCTACCCACTAAGCCGGCACCATAGTTATAACCCGCAATCGGTTGAAACCCCATTGAATAACCAAGAACAACAAACATCCCTACCATAAAAATCCTGCATGTAATACCCATTGCCGCAACTGCCTGATCACCACCATAAACTGACGCTTTTGTGTTTATGAGGCCCAAAGAAATACTTGATAGAAGCTGGTAAATAAATACCGGAAGACCTACCTTGATTATCTCGGCATATCTGCTTTTTGATGGAGAAATTTTCCTGATAGATATCCTTACATGTCCCTTGTTTTTCATGTGAAAGATTATTAACAAAGAAAATGCTGTAAACTGGGAAATAATTGTAGCGATTGCTGCTCCCCTTATACCAAGATTCAAGCCGAAAATAAAGATCGGATCGAGAATAATGTTAAGAACCGCCCCCGCAGCGATGATTGCTGCTCCCTGAAGAACCGCTCCTTCAGCCCTGAGCATATTATTCATGGTCATGTTCAGTATCCCAAAAACAGATCCTGCCAGAATTATCCTTGTATATGCAAGGGCAAAGGGAAGAATGGTATCAGTTGCGCCAAATGCCCTTAACATCGGTTTAAGAAAGATCAATCCGGTAATTGTAAAAAAAACGGCAAGAATTAATGCGGAGAAAATAGCCGTTGATGCTGTTCTATCTGCTTCATCCTTTTTTTTCATTCCAAGTAAACGGGAAATATATGATGCTGCGCCAGCACCAAAGGTCTGCCCTATTGCTACTATCAACATATAAATCGGAAAAGCAACAGCCGTTGCCCCGATTGCGCTTGTTCCGAGCTTTCCGACAAAGATTGTATCAACCACATTGTACAATGCCATTACCAACATCCCCATAATCGCGGGAACAGCAAACTTCACAAGAACAGAGGATATTTTCCCTCTTCCATCATCCTGGTTCTTTCATTAACTAATTTCATCTATTATTCACCTGTATATGCAACATATTATTTTCCTTTTCACCCACTATTAGTGAGTAAAGTTGATTACATATCATTATTTATTCATTATCTATCTACCTTGTATAGCAGCTATACATTATAAGAAAAAAACTCCTTATTTATATAAACTCCTCCAATTTTTTACATTTTTCTTCAACATTTAAAAGAAAATTTTTTATTGCTTCTCTTTCGCCAATATTGGTTTTTCTGAGGATCCCTTTTATTGAATGATTAAATACTTCATGATATCTCTTATGATTGGAATCAGCAATTTCACCTTTTTCCGTAAGAACAGGAATAAGCTTTAATTGATTTTCAGAAACCATTTCTTTTCTGACAAAACCTTTATTTTCAAGTTTCATAACAATTTGTGATACAGCGCCCCTGGTTACATCGAGTTTCCTTGCAATTTCTGAAATATGGGAACCATTGCTATTTTTTATCTCCTGTATCATATGAATTTCCGAAACATGCAGTGGAGAATCAGTACCATAATTTCGAACTTGTTTATCAATTTCGGCAAGCTTGTATACTATTCGGAGCAGAGCATAACTTATAATATCATAATCAGAAGTATGTTTCTTCATTTCAATAATGTACAGTATCTATACATTATTGTCAAGAGTTTTTTACTTTATTTTAAATTCAGATTATCCCTTATAATACACCCACTGAATCAATACTGCACGCCTTCCGGATCACACTGCCTACAGCAGGCGTGTTATCTATGTCCTATTTCTGTTTTCATTGTACTGGTCCAGGTTTTATGGACAAAGGTTAGGGCGTCTCGCGCGACATCCCGCGGCTTGCTGAAGTGAAGTGCCTTGTTGTAATCCAGTTCCAGAGTCAGCCAGCCGTTGTAACCTGCTGTATGAAGACGATGAAGGGCTGTAGTCAACGGGACGGTTCCGTGCCCCGGAGGCAGGTGATCGCCCAGTTTACTGGTGTAGTCGTGTATGTGGGTGTGCGCCGTATGAGCAATAAAGTGATTGGTGAGCGGGCTGCTCCATGTTGGATTTATTGACCTGGTGAGGTGCCAATGGCCTATATCCCAGCAGATACCCAACCCGGGCATACTTTTTATCATATTGTCTATCTCTTCGACGCGGTCACCGGGGCGGGAAGGGACATTAGGGTCATGGGGCATATTTTCGATAACCCACTGAACTTTATGCTTTTTCATTGTTGTCCGCTCGACCAGCCAGCGACAGAAATCAACTGTCGTAGTAATTCCCTGTTGCCGGTTGCGGCCATTATCGCATGGATGGATAACTACCAGAGCCGGATTTTTTTGTCGTTTTGCCCAGACATCCAGTGTGTTCAGCAGTCTGTCGAAACCGTTTCGACCTGTTTCCGTATTCCATCCCCGATACCAGTCCCAGCTTGCTTTACTGTCCCAAATGATGTGAAAGGTTACTGTCATATTGCGAGTCAGAGCTGCTTCAGCAGTTTTATGATCAAAGTTTCCTGATGACGGTAAGGTCAACTCTACCGAGTTTACCCCTGCATCTGAAAGGAAGTCCAGGAATGACTCAGTATCATCAGAAGAACACCAACCGGGTTTAAGACTAAAGCCTAACTTCATAATAATTATAAATATACACAGAGGAAGTAAAAAATAATAGTGTCTTTCTTTTATTTAAAATTCAGGTTATACCGAAATATCTTAAGAAATATTTAAGAATTAAATAGTAATTAAAATAACTGCGATAATAAAGTTCTGGCCGGCACAACTATAGGGACCTTATGATCAAAACAATTTCGATCAATAAAAGCTTTCTCAATTACAACCTGAAAGGCATAAGGACAACTAATTTGTTTTTTAAAATATTCAAGCGATGGTGATAACATTGTATCAGTGAGCTTTGCTTCAACAAGCATCCAGGGTTTATTATCTTTTATAATAAGAAAATCAACTTCCCGCTTTTGTTTATCACGAACATATCTTAGTTCAAATATGCCCAACCCAAGATCCGTCCAGCCTTCAACACTCTTCAATAAGTGACAGGCAACAAATGTTTCCGCCCTTTTCCCAGGATCATTTATACTTGACCAGTCCCGTAAAAACCATTTTGGTTCTTTTCGTAATCCCTTCTCAACATTACTATACCAAGGACGAATAAGAAATCCATAATGAAGAGAAATCAGAGTTTCAATCCAGCTCCGTACAGTATTTTCACTAACTCTTACTATACGGGAAAGATTTGAATATATTATCTGCCCGCCTGATCTTTCACCCAAAATTTTACCCAGTGTCTCTAATTGTGCAAGTTCCTGAATACGGGTTAGATCGCGCACATCTTCTTTAAATAGCTGTTTATCTCGAAGTTCACTCCACCGCCTGCTGAAGCGGACATTCCTTTCGATAAAAGGCTCAGGAAAACCACCATACCTCCATAAAGCTTCCCAATCGCTATCATCAATAGCCGTCGGACTGTTAATGATGGAATTATGTATACCGGTGTGAGCAAGCTCCGCGACGCTAAAGGGGTGCATATGATATAGGAAATATCGCCCCATAAGGCTGTCCCCACCACGACGATATACATCCAGACGGGAAGAACCTGTAACAATAAGTTTTATATTATTCTCATATGTATCAAAAAAACCTTTTAGTAGCTGTTTCCATCTTTTGTATTTGTGCAATTCATCAAAAACAATAACTCTTGGTAATTCAGCCAGTTGTGAAATTCCGGCGTAATCCGCAATCGCTGCAGGCCCCTTTAATATAATATCGCGATGATCTTCGTTGTCCCAATCGAGGTAAACAACGCCATGCTTTCGACAGGTAGTCGTCTTACCAACTTGCCGCGGACCGGTCACAAATGCCATTTGTCTATATTGAGATAAATGTTCCGCGAGAACAGCAGAATATATCCGTTCTTTTTCTATGATCATATAAGACCATTATGAATGATGCCGCGGAATTGTCAAGTCCATTCCGCAACATCATTCGGTTTGGTAACCATACTTAGCTTTCCACCTTTAGTTGAGACACACGGCCGTGCGTCTCAACTAAGAAAATCAAACCGTAAATCTTGATTTCAGATTTAGAAACCGATTTTATTCTCCTGAACATACGTTTGCTAAGGTTATTCGTGGTTCGAAACTTTTACTCTATCCTCACCTCAGGCTTTCCATCAACCTCAACCCGGGAAGCCCTGATAAGCCCCTCCTGCTCCATAGCGTTCACTTCAGCAATCACATCGTATTGGGTCCTGTTCACGGTCTCCTGACTTATGTCCATCCCCGCAATTTCTTCCTCCCATCTGCGCTGTTCATCCGACAGAAGTACTGAGAGTATGTTGCTTCTTACTTTCTTCTCCACACCGAAAAGGGCACGCTTTAGAAGACGGCTATCCACCCGATCATGAAGCTTCTTCAAGGCTGACTTATCGAAAAGAATTAAATCCTCGAAAACAAACATATTCCTTTTTATCGTAAGAGAGAATTCGGGATCTGAGTTATCCAGTTCTTCAACGATTCGGATTTCTGTTTTTCTATCCACGTAGTTAAGGATCTTGATAAAATCATCCAGATGGAGCTCCGCCTCGCAATCCTGAACAAACTCCTTACCCTCCCGGATATACCCGATCGCTTCAAGCAGGGGAACCGGAAACTTTATGTACTCCTTCACCGCCCTGCAGAAATCCATTTGGTTCTTCAAGGACAACCTTTCTAACACATAGGCTCCCTTTGAAATCGTTTCAACTGTCTTCATGATGTTCTCCTTCATTCTGTTAAGTTCTTCGGGAGGGAAATCGAATCTATGGTGCAGTATTGGCAATAGTCTCTTCAGGTCCTTGCGGGCTTCAAAAAGCCTGCTTTTTACCAGTTCTACAGAGATGCCGCAGAGAGCGCTGATCTGGTCATAACTCAACCCGGAAAAATACCGGAGCTGGACCACTTCACGTTTCTTCTCCTGCAGGGAATCGGCCGCCTTCCTGCAAAGAGTCTCATGACACTCCCACCTGTCGAGATCTTCCGGTTCTACCGCGGGAATTTCCTGATCCGCTAATGCCCTCTCAGTAATCCTGCTTCTTTTCCGGTAGTAATCCCTTAGCTTATTCCTTCCGATAGCATACAGCCAGGGAAGGAACCTGGAAGAATCCTCAAGGTGTTTGATGGAAAGAAATGCCTGAAGAAAGGTCTCCTGTATAAGCTCTTCGGCATCCTCTCTATTACCTGTTTTGGATTTCATAAACCCCAAGAGAGTTACTTCTGCTGAAGTCACCAGTTCACCAAAGGCCCTGGCACTACCATCTCTGGCTTCCCGAACTATCTCCTGCATCTATTCGTCATCCTCCACTAATACAGATGAAAGAAATGGAAAAAAGTTGGATTTTTTATTAAAAAAAGTACCGCCGGCAGAGAATCCCTGCCGGCGTTCGTTCGATTAGAGCGGTTTAACGGAAGTATAAATGTCTACCAGATGTTTTCCCTCAGGATGTTCTTTCGGCTCATTCAGATAGAGTTCGTAGCATGGGCCGTCAGCCGCCTGGTATCCGCTCTCCGGGAGCCAGATTCCATAGAGCGAATTCCATGCTGCACCATACTGGTCCTGATCAATTTCAAAGTGACCAATGGCGAATTTCCCGCCGGGAATCTTCATACTTCCAATGTCACCTCCGGTTTCTGTTCCTTCGGGAACAACGAGGCACACACTTATCCGCAGTTTCTCCTCTTCGGTTATCTCCGGTGAATCGTGATAGATAGTGAGCATTTTGGTTTTCGGAAAATTAATCAGATTCCGGGGACCCGCCCATTTCATAAGCTTGCCGAAGAGACCTTCGAAGAGTTTTGAGTCTCCGGCATAAGGCCCGATGTGTCTGACATAGGCAACATTCATTTCCGGGACTTCCTTCACATCGACTGAGAAATCGATACCATTTTTTCCTTTCATCTTAATCCTCCATTGCTGGTTGTTGTTACCAATATAGGAGGTTGTGATACTTGATGCTTCCCTTCCTTTGCTTCCCTGTTGATCTGTTTTGCTTTCCTTTTTGCTATTCTTGCTACGCTCCCGCCACCCCCCTTTTCTCCATTCAGAGGGGCTCATTCCATAGGCGGTCCGGAAAGATCTGGAAAAGGGGGCGGAACCGGAAAACCCGCAGTCCAGGGCGATATCTGTTACCGGTCTTTCCGTTTCGCATATTAAGAACCCGGCGGCTTTCTGAACTCGAAGCCGCTGGATGTAAGATGACAAGGATTCCCCAATGATCGACGAGAAAATACGATGGAAATGAAACCTGGAAAAGTTAGCGACCCCTGCCAGCACCTCTAAGGTGAGCTGTTCGCAGAGATGTTCATCGATATAGTCTATGACCCGGTTGACCCGGGAGATATACTCTTTTCGAAGATACTGACTCCCAAGGTTATCGTAACGCTTTTCTTCCTGCATTTGCGCCCCCTATTCCCCGCCATTTTTCAGACTCTCTATAACTTCTTCAGTTCGCCATTCATACAGGAATTATCACCTTCTTTCACAGTTAATACCTTAATGATCGCAGAGGTTATCACCTGTTTGTAATTCATTCCGCAGGAATTTCTCTACAAGAATTCGCGGCTCTTCAACTCCGACACCTATTGAAACATCAATATTATTCTGTTTGAATAAATCCTGAGCCTTGACGCCCATACCGCCGGCTATAATTGTATTAACACCCTTTTCAGCTAAAAATGCCGGGTAAGTTCCAGGTTGATGTACGGGAGGATCTACAAAGAACTCCTTTGTAACCATATTGTTTTCCACTTCGATGATTGCAAAACATTCACAATGACCAAAATGCACGCATAATTTTTTATTTTGTGTTGGAACCGCAAAAATTCTCTTCATAGTTTTCCTCTTATCTATTGTTTTTTTGAGACACCATTTTGTCCCTTAAATTTATTTCACTTATATGCCTAATGTCAAGCAAAGATTATGATTTTTTCAAGCAAGTCTTAATATGCACTCTTTCTTCATTTGTAATGTTAAAAATGTCGTAAACAATATTATTTAATATTTCAAGGTATTCCTGTTCCTGTAAGTTCTTCTCAACACAAGAAAGTAAATCTTCTCTATCCGTATCATTTAATATCGGGAAAGGCAATTGCTCAATGTGACCTCTTAGAATCTTTATTGTATTAAATTTCTTTTTAAAATAAAAATTATACAGTTCGGAATTAAGAAAACCAAGAATTACATATATATGATAATTTTTTATTTCAGGAATCAATATATTAGCGCTATTAAGAGTCAGGCTGCCTTCATTGTCATAAGCAAAAACCAAATCACTTGAAATAAACTTGTAGATCAATTTTTCTTTTGCCCGATACTTATCGGCTGGCGCGACTTGTTGAAAAGCATTAGGATTAAATTTAATAAAACTGGAAGGCTCAGACAAACGAAATCTGTTAACATCAGGACCTCTATATATTGGTTCATTTTTTTCATTTTTTTCATCTTCTAAGATTTTTTTATTATCACCTGTTACTATACCCAGAGCCCACCCCGCATTATTTCTGAGAGTTACACTATTACAAGAATCAATCTTTTTAAAAATATCCCGGGTTATTTCATCAACATAAATATCAAATAAATAATTGCTATTTGCTAAAAAGCTGTCTTGCTTAACCGAATATTGTTTTTTTTCTCTTATGACAGTTATTTCGTTATCCTTGGGTTTTGATTTTATCATCCTCATAGTAATTACCGATGAAAGAACGTTTTTAAACTTTTTACCAAGGATTTCTATATTTGATATAGTAGTATTTTTAAGAATAAATTCACGTATATCAGCGTGTGTCCTGACATTTGATATTGATTCTGGCAGTACAAACGACATTTTTCCATTATCTTTAAGCATTTTATATGATTGACAAATAAAGAAAGAAAAGGATTCCCTGCTGTTTATTTGTGGAAATTTAGACCTGATTTTTTTTAAAATGCTTCTCTCATACTTCGCGCCCCATGGAGGATTTGTTGAAATAATATCAAAATATGAATTATAATTTATTTTTTCATTAAAGAGTTTTGAAGAATCATTCATTACCAATGTATTCAAATGAAAGACATTGGGGGTAAAATCAATGGTATGGTATTTTAATAATAAATTTGTCTTTGCAATTTCAACCGCGTTTCTATCGATATCAAACCCATATATATTCTCAGG
>JAGLYY010000140.1 GCA_023131935.1 Spirochaetales bacterium
CTATCTACCTACAGCCTTCCCCCTTCAGTCTTTCGGGTTGACAAATCTCGCGAAATAATGCAAATTGTGTCCACCTCGGATTAGGGTTTATCCCGATCTTTACATTCCTGGTGGGTATAGTTCAATTGGTAGAGCACCAGATTGTGGTTCTGGGTGTTGCGGGTTCAAGCCCCGTTACCCACCCGAAAACGTCCGGTTTAAGGACGATTACTTGTTTCATGCGTCCGTAGCTCAGCTGGATAGAGTGCCGGACTTCGAATCCGTGGGTCGCAGGTTCGAATCCTGCCGGGCGTGAAAACGAGGGCCGTTAGCTCAGTTGGTAGAGCAGCAGACTCTTAATCTGCGGGTCGTAGGTTCGAACCCTACACGGCTCAGGAGAGAGGGCAGGAAGCCGTTGACACGGCACCCGGGCCTCTATATAATACCGCGAGAGTGGTGGAATTGGCAGACACGCCAGACTTAGGATCTGGTGCCTTCGGGTATAAGGGTTCAAGTCCCTTCTCTCGCAATCATGAGCGCAATCATGAGCCCAATCATGAGCCCAATCATGAGTTTAAATATGAATTGTGTTCAGAATTGCAGGCTTCAGGACACGGTCCTGTTTAAGCAAACCGGCGGGAGTAGCTCAGGGGTAGAGCGCCACCTTGCCAAGGTGGATGTCGCGAGTTCAAATCTCGTCTCCCGCTCCATAATTTAAATAAAGGCGATTTGGAATTTACCGGATCGCTTTTTTTTTGTATTTACGAAATGTGAAAAATTGAGTAGTTTAATGTCTGGAATAGACAGACACTAAGAAATCCAATAGACATCAGTTACATAAGAGGTTCAGGATATGATCGCGAGTAAATCTATTGAAATTCTGGAGAATTCCGCGGTAAAACTTACTGTTTCGGTCCAGAAGGAAGAGTCAAAGAAGGAATACAACGAGCTGTTGAAAAAATACAGCAAAACGGTCCAGATAAAGGGCTTTCGAAAGGGAAAAGTTCCCGGTTCGGTCCTTGAGCATAAATTCGGCGATGGGATCCGGGAGGAAGCATCGATGAATATCATCGAGAATGCTCTCAAGGTGGTTTTTAAAGAGATTGAACAAAAGCCCCTTCACTACGTCACTCCAACCCTGGAAAATGAAGAACTCACCCTGGATCTCGATAAGGATTTCACCTTTACCGTAACCTACGACACCTTTCCCGATGTCAAACCTGGTGAGTACAAGGGTGTCGAGGTAGAGGAACCTTCTGTCACCATCGGCAAGAAGGAGATCGATAGAGAGCTTAAGGTCATTCAGGATCAAAACGCCGTTGTTATCGAAAAGAAAGAGGGAGGGGTTGAGAAAGACGATATTGTTACCATCAACTATGTAGAAATGGATGGTGATGAGGAGAAAGAGGATACCCGGCGGGAGGATTTTGTTTTTACCGTTGGTTCCGGATATAATCTCTACAACCTCGATGAAGATATTATCGGGATGCGGAAGGATGAGGAAAAAATCATCGAAAAGGATTTCCCCGAAGATTACAGCCATAAAGAACTTGCAGGGCAAAAGATTAACCTCAAGGTAAAAGTGTCCGCGATTAAGGTGAAGGAACTGCCTGAACTTGATGATGAACTTGCCCAGGATGTAAATGAAAAATTCGAGACCCTGAAGGACTTGAAAGACGATATTAAAACCAAACTAAAAGAGACCGCTGACCGCAGAATCCGGGAGGATAAAATTGAATTCCTCCTCACAAAAATACTGGAAAATTCCACCATCAATCCGCCCGTCTCCATGGTAAAGGCGGAGCTGGAGAATTCCTGGCACAATTTTGTTGCCGAATCACGAATGGGAGAAGAGGGGGTTATGAAAATCCTCGCCATGCAGGGAAAAACCAAGGATGACCTCTTCGAAGAATGGAAACTGTCGTCAGAAAAATCCCTTAAAACCCATTTGCTCCTCGATAAACTCGTTAAAAATGAAAAAGTTGAAGTAACCGACGAAGAAATTGATGAGGAAATCAAAAAAAAGGCTGAAGCGGCAAACAGGACCTTTGAGGAAACAAAGGAAATTGTCGAAAATAATGGTATGATTCCGTATCTTAAAGTTGATCTTTCCAGGAAGAAAATGATCAATCTGATCCATGAGAACGCTACGGTCAAAAAAGGAAAGAAAATCAACTTTCTGGACTTGGTACAAAAAGTTCAGTAACTTTCAGGGGGCTTCTTTTTATGAATGAACAAATGAACACACTTGTGCCAATTGTTATTGAACAGACCGGTGTTGGCGAAAGATCCTACGACATTTACAGCCGCCTCCTTAAGGACCGGATTGTATTTATTGATGGGGAGATCGTTGATGTTACCGCTGATCTCGTTGTAGCTCAGCTCCTTTTCCTGGAATCTCAGGACCCCGATAGGGACATCAGTATGTATATTAATTCACCCGGTGGATCAGTTACCGCGGGGTTGGCAATTTATGATACAATGCAATATATCAGGTCCGATTTGCAGACAATCTGTCTGGGACAGGCGGCAAGTATGGGGGCCCTCCTTGTAGCCGGAGGTACCAAGGGGAAACGGCTGGCGCTACCCTCAAGCAGAATCCTCGTTCACCAGCCGTGGGGAGGAGTCCAGGGGCAGGCAAAAGACATCGACATTCAGGCCCGGGAAATTGTCAGGATGAAAAAGCTGATCATCAACTATTTTGCTCATCATACCGGGAAAAACCCTGAGACTGTCGCCCAGGATCTCGAACGTGACTATTTCATGTCTCCCGGGGAAGCCCTTGAATATGGCTTAATCGACAAGATACTCGTGAGGGGGAAAAATGGCAAAGCATAAAAACGAGGGGTTAAAAGTCTGTTCCTTCTGTGGGAAATCTTCAGATGTTGTCCGGCGACTTATTGCCGGCCCCGGTGTGTTTATCTGCGATGAATGTGTCGGTGTCTGCAAGAAAATTCTCGATGAAGAAGACGATGTTATTACCAGCGAATTCCTCGATGAAATCCCCACTCCCAGGGAAATTAGCAAATACCTTGATGAATGGGTGATTGGACAGGAAGAGGCGAAAAAGGTCCTCTCGGTGGCTGTTTATAACCACTATAAACGGATCTCCCTTAAGGGAAAGCTTAAGGATGATGTTGAGATGGAGAAGGCAAATGTACTTCTCCTCGGTCCTACAGGAACGGGAAAGACCCTCCTTGCCCGGACTCTCGCGAAAAAACTGAAGGTCCCCTTCGCGATTGCCGACGCAACAACCCTTACAGAGGCAGGTTATGTAGGAGAGGATGTTGAGAACATTCTGCTGAAACTGATCCAGGACGCCGGTAATAATATCGCCGCGGCGGAACGGGGCATCATCTACATCGATGAAATCGATAAAATCTCCCGAAAAGGGGAGAATGCTTCAATAACCCGGGACGTTTCAGGCGAGGGTGTTCAGCAGGCTCTGCTAAAAATTATCGAGGGAACCATTGCCAGTGTACCTCCTCAGGGGGGGAGAAAACACCCAAACCAGGAAATGCTGAAAATCGATACTACAAACATCCTCTTTATCTGCGGCGGGGCCTTCGTTGGTCTCGACAAGATCATCGAGGCAAGGATTGACCAGCATCCCATGGGTTTCGGCGCGGAGATCCATTCCACGGAAGAGAAAGATCTAATTGAACTTTACAGCCACCTTCATCCCGATGATCTCATTAAATTCGGCCTTATTCCCGAGTTCATCGGCCGGCTGCCCATTACCGTCAGCCTCTCAAACTTAACAAAAGAGGATCTGAAACGGATCATCGCGGAACCGAGAAACAGTATAATCCGGCAGTACCAGAGCTCTCTGGAGCTTGAAGGGGTACAGCTTGTATTCGAAAAGGAAGCTGTCGAAGCGATCGCGGAACGTTCTATTGAACGAAAAACCGGTGCCCGGGGAATCAGGTCCATTGTTGAAGGGATCATGATCGACATTATGTTTGATATCCCCTCTATTAAAGGGGAGAAGAAAATAATCGTCACCAGTGACGTTATAGAGAAATCTGAAAAGCCAGAGATAATACTGAAAAAGAAGACTGCATGATTTTAAAGACTCTGAATAAGTCAATTAAGACTGAGCTCCCTATGGTACCTCTTAGGGAGCTTATTGTTTTCCCCCATATGATTGCCCCTTTCTTTGTGGGAAGATCCGGTTCTATTAAAGCGGTAGAGGAAGCGATGGCCACGGAAAAATTGATCTTCCTGGGGTGTCAGAAAAACCAGAAAGAAACCCCGGGGGAAGAGGACTTCTGGGAAGTGGGAACCATCGCGAAAATCCTTCAGATGCTGAAACTACCCGACGGAACGATCAGAGTCCTGGCAGAAGGACAACAAAGAGCAACAATTACCAGGCATCTGCCCAGGAAACAGGTTTACCGGGTCCAGGTACAACCAATCGTCGATAAAACAGAAACAGATCCCACCCTTTTAGCCATGATAACCACTCTGCAGGAATCTTTTAAACGGTACGCGAAACTAAAAAAGAAAGTGCCCCAGGAAACGGTAAGAACCATTTTAAAGGCTGAGTATCCTGACAAGCTTGCGGACCTTATCTGTGCTAACATTCAAATTAAGCCAGAGAAAAAGATCGGGATCTTGAGAATTGAAGACCCGGCTGAACGATTAGAACAACTTGCTGTACTTTTAGAATCGGAAAATGAATTCCTAAACCTTCAGAACAGGATTTCTTCGAAAGTAAAGAAACGGATGGAGCACAATCAGAAGGAATACTTTCTGAATGAACAGCTTAAAGAGATAAATAAAGAATTAGGCCGGGGGGAAGATGATGCTACCGGCTCCAAAGAATTATTGACAAGAATCGAGGGGAAGAATCCCCCGGCAGAGATCCTCGAAAAGGCCCGAAAAGAGGGGGCCAGGCTCTCCAAACTTCAGCCCATGTCCCCTGAGGCGGGAGTTCTCCGGACATATCTCGAATGGATTGCCGACCTCCCCTGGGACCAGACCTCCAACGATAACCGGGACATAAATCTCGCGGCAAAGATCCTGGATGAAGACCACTTCGGTATGAAAAAACCGAAAGAGCGGATCCTCGATTTCATCGCTGTGCGGCAGTTAAAAGAACGGTTGAAAGGGCCAATCCTCTGTCTTTTGGGACCCCCGGGCACAGGAAAAACATCTCTGGGACGCTCGGTAGCCAGAGCGTTGGGAAGGGAATTCCTCCGGATCTCTCTCGGAGGTGTCCGGGATGAAGCAGAGATACGGGGACATCGGAAAACCTACGTTGGTGCCCTTCCAGGGAAAATCCTTCAATCAATGAAAAAAGCAGCTACCACAAACCCTGTTTTTCTCCTCGATGAGATTGATAAAATCAGCTCCGATTTCAGGGGAGATCCGGCATCTGCCCTTCTCGAAGTTCTCGATCCGGAACAGAATTCAACTTTTATGGATCATTACCTCGAAGTCCCTTACGATTTATCGGGGGTGATGTTCATTACCACCGCCAATTCGGTCCATTCCATCCCCCGCCCTCTGGTAGACAGAATGGAGATCATAGAAATACCTGGATATACCGATTTTGAGAAAGCACGAATCGCCTCCGATTTCATCATTCCGAAGCAGGTCATTGAAAACGGACTTTCCCGGGCAAAAATCACCTTTCAGAAAGGAGCGATTCTCGAAATCATCCATCGATATACGATGGAGTCCGGAGTACGGAATCTTGAACGGGAGATTGCCGCGGTAATCCGGAAAATTGCCAGAAAGGCGGTAAAAGAGGGATTCACCGGAGACCTTTCCCCCGGGGGGGAAACCCCGTTCCGTGCTCAAATAACCACAAAGGGGATATATAAATACCTCGGGAACCCAAAGTTTCAGGAAGACCTGGTATATAAAGAAAGCTGTCCGGGGCTCGTACACGGTCTCGCCTGGACCGAACTCGGCGGGACACTGCTCCCTGTTGAGATAACAATCCTGGAGGGAAATGGAGAGCTCATCCTGACAGGAAGTCTTGGGGATGTGATGAAGGAAAGTGCCAGGATTGCCCTCTCTTTTATCCTGAGCAAGCACAGTCTCTTTGGGCTGAAAGCGGACTTCCAGAAAACCATTGATATTCACATTCACGTTCCCGAAGGAGCAATACCAAAAGACGGCCCTTCGGCGGGAATTACCATGACCAGTGCCATGATATCGGCCCTGACAGAAATACCGGTCCGGAGCAGGTGGGCGATGACCGGAGAGGTCACCCTTACCGGACGGATACTCCCTATCGGCGGGGTTAAGGAAAAGATCCTCGCGGCCCACAGAAACAAGATGGACCTGGTCCTTATGCCTGAAGGAAACAGGAAAGACCTTGTGGACCTGCCTAAGGAAGCCCGGGATTCGATAAAATTTGTATTTGTTGATACGGTCCTAGAGGCCATGGGAACCCTTTTTCCTGATCTGGAGATGAAAAATCGCAAAAAAAGGAAAGAAGACCCAAAACCGGGTTAAATCCATCCTAAATCAGTAATTCTACCAGCTTTATGTATAACTAATGTTAAAATGAGAATTACAGCTCCTGAATAAATTCACTTGATTTTGATTCATCAAAGTATATAATTAGTTGGGAGATGCCGAGGAGGTACAGTGTTTTGAAAAAGATAATCGGTTTAGCTTTACTGCTGCTCTTTATTGGCGGGATGGCATTATACGCGGATGAGTCAGATCTGTATGTGAAAACTGTCCAAATTTCGAGGATCTACACCCTTCGTGATGGGTACAGGATCATATACATGAAGAGTAATAACACCTTTTCGGTTACCTACTTTCCTATTGAATGGTTCCGTACTTCCGGGGGGAAAGGGGAAATCGTTTATGGCCGGGATGATTGCTTTCCCTATTTTTCTGTTTTCTGGGAAAACGGGACCTTCCACCATATCCGGCTGTACGTCCATTCTGATCCAAACCACCAATCATGGGGTGTCATGCCGACGGGCTTCGACTCTACCGGCAAATTTGACGTTGAAGCACCGGTATTAGAGTTTTAGCCCTCTCAATCGGGATTAAAAGCCACCTGCCGGTGGCTTTTTTTGTTGCACTCCTTTTTTCCACAATGGGGAGAGACCGTAATGATAATAGAGTATCAAAAGGTACCATCAGATATTCTCACCTTTCTAAAAGCTCACAGCCGATACTATCTCGTTAACCATCTTGAACCGGATGGTGATTGTGTAGGCTCCCAACTTGGATTAGCATCGTTCCTCAAACGGCAGGGAAAGGAAGTCCGCCTTTTCTCTCCCGGACCTTTCCTCAAACCGGAAATCGTGGAAAAAGAGGGGCTCTTTGATGACAGGCTGACCGAAGAGGACAAAAGAAAAAAGGCGGGGGTCATAGTTCTGGATTGTTCCAGCCTCGACAGGATTGGACCCATTGCCGAAGATATAACCGGTTTTCCCGTTGCGGTTATCGACCATCACACCTCGGGACATCCCTTTGGTGATGTCCGGTTCATCGACACCAAAGCTCCTTCGGTAACCTTTATGGTTCAGCGAATCATTGAAGCCTTCGGGGAGACCCCAACCAGGGAGGAAGCCGCGGAACTCTTCTTTGGCCTCTGTACCGATACCGGCTATTTTCGCCACCTCGACTCGGGATCAGGAGAAGTGTTCCTCTATACCGGCCGGCTTATTAACCGTGGGATTTCCCCCAAAGATGTGTATCACCAGATTTACGGCGGGGCCTCATTTGCCTCCCGAATGATTTTAGGAAAGATGCTTACCAGGACCGAACAACATTTCGGCGGGAAGGTGTTTATAACCTGGCAAACCCTCGAAGACATGGAAATTCTAGGCAAAATTCAGAAGGTCTCAGACAATCTGTACCAGCTCCTTCAGGGAGTCAAGGGCTGCGAAGTCGTTGTGTTCATTAAGGAAGAGAAAGAGGAGGAATGTTCTATCGGGCTCAGGTCAAACCATTCAGTGGATGTAGGGAAAATCGCCCGGTCCTTTGGAGGGGGAGGTCATAAGAGGGCCTCGGGATTCTACTGGAAAGGGTCAAAAGAAGAGGTAAAGGGAAAACTGATAGAAACTTTCTCCAAAATAATTGAGGCTGTCCGGTAACTAATAGTGTAGCTATTCAGCTAGATAGACTGTGGGGGAAGGCTGTAGGTGGATAGGCTATAGGCTTATTAGGTAGGCAGCCTAAACCTAATAGCCTACAGCCTGAATAGTGGGATTAAGTTAAGGGCCGGCCTGAATTACAGATT
>JAGLYY010000141.1 GCA_023131935.1 Spirochaetales bacterium
GAGGAGGATATAAGGATTTCTTCCCCATCCGCCAGAGATTCAACCCTGGCGGAGGCATTTACCATGTCTCCAAAAAGGTCTTTTTCTTCCACAACCGCTTTCCCGTAGTGGAGGCCCATCCGTACATGGATCCCTGTTCCGGGGCTCCGTTTTTTATTCAGTTTTTTCAAGGCTTTCTGCATTTCTACCGCGCTGTTAACAGCTTTTAATGGGTCCTCGTAACTGGCCATGATTGAGTCGCCGATGGTTTTAATAACAGTACCACCATGTCTTTCGATGATAGGGAAGAGGAGATCGTTATGGGTCTGGACCATCTGTCTTCCTTCGATGTCCCCCATCCGTTCGAAATACCTGGTTGAACCGACAATGTCAGTAAAAAGGAGAGTAACTTCCCTGGTATAGGTGTTGCGGATTTCTTCATCAATCCGGGACAGAAGTTCTTTGCGCTTTCTGAAAAGATCCTCAATATCCGGCATTACCGTTATCCTTTCCTTTCAACATTTCCCGGGACAACTGTTTTTTTAGAAATATAATAAATGCGGGGGAATAACAACTGATTATCTCTTCATCATCAATCAGGAATCCCTGTTTGATAAGCGGGCGAATGTAGTGGAGGTCGCGGTGGTCCGGGCTTTTTCCTTTCCCAATAATTTTTAAAAGGCGAAAAGATTCCATGCCAAGGACCGATACAACTTTACTGTAATATTCTGAAAACAGCGGAAGTAAACACTTCTCCATTTCCCGGAAAGGCGCTTCTGCATTCAGAGCGCCGGAATCTATCTCTCTCATAGCGGTTTTCAAGAGATAAGGAGAGGGGCCACACCAGTTCACCAGAGCCTCCGCGGTTTCCCCGGGGAGATTACCCACTGTTTCCAGAAGCAACCTCCCCTCCTCCTCCGAAAGATGCCCCAGGGTTATGTTGGTGAAGATATTGAAGAAGGGGGATTCCTCCACATCCTTAACGGCGCACAATTTTTGAAGTTCCAACACCGAGGTGGTTACATAGGCCAGGTTGTAGTTATTCGCCAGGGAACGGAGGAAAGAAAAGAACTCCAGGGGGAAATTGCGGTTGGTGGTAATATGATGGAAATCATCTAATAAAAGAATGAGGTGGTAGTGTTTCCGGTGAAGGAATTGAACGGCATGTTTTAAATCATCATAATCAAGGGTATCTGAACTGCTGTCTTTCATTATCCGGGGGAGCAGATGTTTGAGAAAATCTTCAACAGTGTCTATCTTTTCTTCCCCTAGGGCGATCCTGATAATTCGGTATTCTTCAGGTTTTTCCAGGTATTTTTTTTGTAGTGATTCATGATTGAGCACATTAATAAGTGAAGTTTTCCCGATCTTTCTACTCCCTATAACCGCGACCGATTGAGGGCGTTCGGCACCGATCCGGGAAAAAATCCTCCGGATTATACCTTTCTGTCCAAAGAAATCTTCCGGTTCAAGAACTTCTTTTTCCGGGTTTACCATTTTCAATTGCTCCCTTTCGTTAGAAATTCCAGAAAACAGAGATCCGGGTATTGGCGAAAGCGATTCTTATGAAAGAGTCTCCAAAAATATCGATGGGCTGGTATCCAGGTATCTCCGGGACATCGCTGATCCCAAAGATGAGGTCAACCCGGATCAGTTCAATATTAATTCCAATCCCGAAACCGGAACGGTTGATATACCGCTCAAGGAACCCGCAGGAGATTGAATGGGTGTACCTTTCGAGATCGTTCAGTGTAAAGAGGTACTCCATTGTGAGTCCGGAAGCGAGGTTTTCTACCCGGTACACAGGCATCCAGAGGAGCCCTATCTGCCCGCGAATACTATTCCAGGGGGGCCAGGTAATGGGAATACCGAGGCCCGCGGTTAGTGAGGTCACTTCGGATATATTAAAGGAGTAGTAGATCCCGGGCTGAAGAAGGAATGGATTTGTCAGGACAGTCGGATCGATAAGGAGGGAACCAAATAACCCCAGATTATGACGTTTGGCGAGGCGGCTGAATTGGGAAAGATAAGCCTCTCTCACTTCGTGAAATACACCCAAAACAAAGGGTGGCACTTTTTCAGGGTCCTCTAAACGGATATCGAGATCAATGGTTACCGCGTTGAGCAGGAGGTCACGGATTTCATCCTGATATCCCTCCTCCCGGAACGCGTAACTTACAAAGGACTTTAGCAGGTAAATCTGCGCGATTTCGCTTTTATAGCGGTTGTTAAACAACTTATCCTCATGTTTAAGGATAAGTTCATCGAGAAAAGTCCCGCATTCCTCATATTTTCCTCCGTCGTAGAGACTAATCGCCTCTTCAAGTAACGGGCGGGGGTCAATCCGCTCGTTGGGCGGGACTGCCGCCAGAGGGAAAATCAGGCAGCAAAGAAAAAATGAAAGGACCACCACTTTTACTATTTGAGGTTTCACTTGAGGACCTCCGTTATCTTCAGGGGGTCTCCCTCCCGGATGAGTATGTTCATGCTGCGGTCTACATTAAGGGCTTCGTTTTTTATGGTAAGGGTGTGGATGCCGGTTTGTACAGCAATGGCTTTTATATAAGGGGTTTCCACCAGGAAATCACCATCGAGATATATTTTCGCTGTAGGGCGCACGTCGAGGAGCAGTTCGCCAAAGGTTGCTTCGAGTATTATCTCTTCCCGCAAGGTTTCGTCTTTTGGTATAAGAATTTCTCTTTCCACCGGTGAATGACCCTCCAGGGTTATCCGGATGATATGATTTCCTGCCCCGAGGTCCTCAAAAAGGTTTGGTGTGGTAAATCCGGAATCCTGTCCATCAAGAAAGATTGCCGCTCCGGGAGGGTCACTTGTAAGAAAGAGTGATCCTTTAGCTGCCACGATTTTCACCGGTTTTCTTGTGATACTGAACTCCACCAGGATTTCCTGGTTGTCCTCCAGAATTTCCACCTCCGCGGATTTCTCCTCTTCCGCCAGTCCGTTAATGAAAAGGATGGAGTGTATCCCTTTTTCAATGGATGGCAGGGTAATCCTGCTTTCATCCTCCAGACCCTCGCTTGTCAGGCTCAACTTGCCATTGATAACAACTCTGAAAGGTTTGATGTTTGCGATAAGAAGGACGTTTTTAGCGGAAGTCTCTTCCGCGGTTAGTTCATGAACGATTTGCTGTGGTTCTGATGATTGCGGTGCAACCTGTTCCTCATCCGGGGCCCGAAGCCAGATCCAGGCGGCGATGATCCCTATGAGTACCGTGAAGATTGCGGCTGCGTTAAGAAGCCTGAAGCGGCGACGGAACTTGAGATTTTCCTCTTTCGCGGTTTTCCATATCGTGTGTTCCCGTTTTATCCACCTCCGAAAGAGATCCATCCGGAAGCGGTACTGCTCCTGATCGTTTTTTTCAAGGATTTCATGATGGTACGCATCTTCCAGGTAAACAAGAATTTGTTCTCGTGGAAAGGATGTTTTCAATCGGCTTTTTCGCAGGAATTTCCACAATTTATCAGCACCGACCCAGTCATCACCATCATGAGCAGTGCCGGCGATACAGGAAAGAATCAGTCTGATGTGAGAAGGGTAACTGTTCCAAGAGTAGATCATCTGAGGGAGGGGATTGTCCACTACCTCCCGGACCACTGATTTGAGATCACCGGAATCAGGTTCAAAGCGCTCCTCCTCAATGAGTTTGTCGACTATATTCTGGCAGAGGACCTGCGTGTAAAAGGGCTGGCCGCCGGTGAGCCGGTAGATCTCACTGACGACTTTTGGGGAATAGGTTACATATTCTTTTAATGGTTCGGTAATGAGACGGTTTGTGTCCCTTTCTGATAAATAGGAGATTTTTCGGTAGATAGATTTTCCCAGAAAAGTTTTCCAGTAGTCGACGTTTCTACTTTCAAGGTTTGTTGAACCGGTGAAGATAAAGGATATCTTGTAATTACTCTCAAGAATGCCGCTCAAATAGTGGATAACCGATTCTGAGATAGAACCGTCGGTAATTTTTGCTTCAATAAGCTCGTATTCATCGAGAAGAAAGAGGATTGTACGGTTGGTATACTTACTTCCGATGTGGGTAAACAGGATGTGAAAGAGTTCATCTACAGATTTTCGTTTCTCCGGTTTTTCATTGATGGCTTTTTCCAGTTTTGGGATGCCTATGGATGAAGCGGCGATTTTAAGTATTGTATGGAAAAAGTCATCATCATTCTGTATCCCCGCCATCAATTGCATATCTACCAATACCGGCAGAAACCGTTTCCCCAGAGTGCCATTGAGGATCTGAAAGAGAATTGAGGTTTTACCCGATCTTCGATCTCCACAAAAAACGAGGATCTGATTTGTGACGCTTTCTCCGATTTTTTTCTGAACAAAAGAGAAGTCATCTTCCCGGCCGAAGAACATACCCTTGGTTTTGATTGGGTTTCCAACGATATAGGGGTTAAATGGAATTCTTTTCATTTCACTTAATAGTATACTCCCGGGAAAGGAGAATCGCTAATATATTCTTTTTTTTTGTCATTCTTGACACCCCAATACCCGTTCCTTATAGTTCCTGTTTATGGACACAAAGACACGCCCATCTTCCAATATCTCTCAGGTTATTCGTATCGGTTTTCCCCTCCTTGCAGGTACACTGTCATTTTATCTTTTACAGATAGCAGATACCGCGATGATCGGGAGATTGGGTACAACAGAACTGGCGGCTATCGCCATGGCGGGTCTTTTTACACACATCCTTTTTACCTTTATCTGGCCGGTGTCTGTAGGGGTACAGGCAATTGTTGCCCGGCGGTTTGGAAAACAGCAGAAACAAGTTGAGGAGGGTGGTGATCCGGAAGAGGCCTGCCGGCAGACCGGTGAAGTTCTTGATAATGGAATCCTCGTGGGAATCATTGCCGGAGCTATCGGCCTTCTTTTTTCATTCTGCGCCGGCTTTGTGTTCGACCTGCTTTTTCAGGATAAAACACTCATACCCCTCGGCCTCTCGTATGTGAATATACTCAGGTGGTTTCTTCCCATCTCCTCTCTTATGATGGTTTTTACCGGGTTCTTAAGCGGGATAAACAGGACGAAAGACATCATGATCGCCAATATCATGGGCAGCCTTCTCAATATTCTGTTTAACTATATCCTTATCTTTGGAAAGCTGGGTTTTCCGGCTATGGGAATCCCAGGGGCTGCCTGGGGAACAGTACTTGCGGTCTTTGTTCAGATACTCTATCTCTTCCTCCGGGTTGCGCTGCCCGCGGAGCTGCGGAAATACCGGAGTTTTACCTTTCAGCATATACAGTTTTCTCTAATGGGGAATATTATCCGGGTGATGATACCTGTCGCGATTCAGAACATAATCGCTTTAGGGGTTATTCTTGTCTATGAGTCTGTAATAGGATCAATCGGTACTGTTTATCTTGCGGTTACCCATATTGTCTTTTCCCTGTTCAGGATTAATAAAACTCTGATCGGAGGAATTGCGCGGGGAGCATCCATCCTGGTGGGTAATGCCCTTGGCGCGGGGGACAAGGAGGAGGCGACAGCTTTCATTATTGCCTGCGAAAAAATCGCCGCTGTTATTGGTTTCGTTATCCTTGGAGTTATTCTGCTGTTTCCCGAGGGGATCGTCAGAATTTTCACCGCGGAAACAGAAGCTGTGACAATCGGGGTACGGGCCATGTACTTTTTTGCCCCGTTCTTCTTTCTTGAGGTTATGGGGTTCTCCTTTGAGATGATTTTTACTGCCAACGGCTGGGGCCGTTTTGTACTTTTCTCTGAATTCTCTACCAATATGGTTTTTATATTGGGTGTAACATTCCTCCTTGTACGAGTACTCGGTTTTGGAATTTACGCCGCCTGGACAGGGTTCGCGTTGTACCAGGCAGGCCACGCCATCATCCTGACTATCGGTTATCTCTCAAAACGCTGGATCCATATCGAGGTGGAAAAGGAAAGGTGATTCCGCTTTCTCTGTTCTGTTGACAGGGGTGTATCGGGTTCTTAAACAACGGCTTGGGGGTTCTATTTCCTGTGAAAGTATCGTCAGTAAAGGGACAATCCATACCATGGTAATACCATCTGAGTCGTTGAAATGAAGCGAAACAAAAGAATACTGTTGCCATTTTGACAAAGATATCAATCAATACTAACATATATTCAAACCCCGAATTTCAATTGAGGTTGTGAAATATACTTTCACTCCGGAGAGAAGAATGGTAAGGCTTTCTAGGTTGATAAACACTCTTAGCATCCGTTCCAAGCTTGTTGTAAGTTACTTGCTGATTTTTGTCCTGATATTTTCGTTATGGGGACTTCTGGTAAATTCCATAATTCGAGATACACTGTATGCCAATACAGAAAAAGAACTGATCAATGTTACCGACACCATTCTCAACATGGTTGAAACAACTCTGGATACTTCCATCAGGAACTATCTTCGCTCTATCGCGGTAAAAAACAGGGAAACAGTTGAATATTTTTTTACGTTATCAACTCAAGGGAAAATAACGGAGCAAGAGGCAAAGCGGCAGGCAGCGGGTTTGCTCCTCAACCAGGTAATCGGAAAAACAGGCTATACATTTGTATGGGATATTCGCGACGCTCCCGATTCTATTCCTTTAGCGGTGCATCCGGTAATTCAGGGAGAGGATGTAGCATACGTGGATTTTGTACAGCAAGGCGCTGCGATGAAAGAGGGGTACATCGAATATGACTGGCAAAACCCGGGGGAGGAAAAACCCAGAGCAAAGTCGATGTATCTTTCATATTTCGCCCCCTGGGAATGGGTTATCGCGGCATCATCTTACAGGGAGGAATTCTTTGAACTGATAGATGTTTCAGATTTCAGGCAGCAAATACTTTCCCTTAAATTTGGAACAACAGGATATTCATATATAATAGACAGCAAAGCGAATGTTGTACTACATCCAAAGCTTTCCAAGAATATATATAATATCACAGATGGAGAAGGTTGGAAGTTTGTTCAGGAAATCTGCAGACAGAAAAGCGGTAAAATTGTTTATTCCTGGAAGAACCCGAGTGAGGAAGAGTACCGGGAAAAGCTAGTCATTTTCAATTATTTGCCGGAATTTGACTGGATTGTTGCTTCCTCTTCCTATATGGAAGAGATTCTCGAACCGCTGAACCAGCTTCAAAGAACTTTATTTATCGCCCTTCTCCTCTTCCTTCTCGTTGTACTTATTTTTAGCTTATGGATCAGCAGCCATATTACAAGACCCCTGCTTATACTTTCAAAGCAATTGAAAAAAGGCATTCCGGAGGATTTTTCCATACAGATTCCAGTGCAGGCGAATGACGAAATTGGACAACTGGTTGGCTGCTTCAATACTTTCATGGAGGATCTTAAGGAATACAATGATTCGTTGCATAAGGAAATAGTGTTTCGAAAAGAAGCTGAAGAGAAAATCCTGGAAAGCGAAAACCGGTTTCGTTCTATGGTGTTAAACATCCCGGGCGCAATGTACCGCGGTACCTTTTCTCCTGAATGGACCATGGAGTATATAAGTGACCCTATCCAGGAAATCACCGGGTATCCCTCCTCAGATTTTATCGGGAACAGCGAACGTATTTTTGCCAGTATTGTCTATCCGGATGATCGTACAACGAGTAAGAAAACCATATTTGAAAGCATTAAGCAGAAGAAACCTTATGTTCTTGAATACCGGATTACTGACGCTGATGGAAACATCCATTGGGTTTTCGAGAAGGGGCGCGCTGTTCAATCAAAGGAGGGCAAGGTCATACGGGTCGATGGTCTTATCTTTGATATCACGGCGAAAAAGCAAGCCGAGGAGGAAACGAGGTACTTGAGGCATCTCCTGAATAATATTATAGATTCCATGCCGTCGATAATTGTTGGTGTCGATCCGGATGGCAAGATTACTCACTGGAACAGGGAAGCGGAAAGAGAGACCGGAATTAATACCAGCGAGGCGATCGGCAGGCCGCTCGGAGAGGCGCTCACTACATTCGGTATTGAAATGGAGAAGGTCAGGAAGTCTATCCGTACAAACATACCATTCAGGGACGAGAGGGTATTGAGAAAAACGAAAGGGAAGATCCGTTATTTGGACATCACAATCTATCCACTCATTGCAAATAAAATTAACGGAGCGGTAATCCGAATAGATGACGTAACGGACCTGGTAGCTAAAGAGGAGCAACTGAGGCAGGCCCAGAAAATGGAGACTGTCGGGACACTCGCGGGGGGATTTGCCCACGATTTTAACAATGTACTCGGCGGTATTATGGGTGCTCTTTCGATTCTGGAAAGAAGATTTCAGAAAGAAGATCTGCGTATGACAGAGGGGGTTACAGAGTACCTGGAAATATTAAAGGGATCCAGCCTCAGGGCGGCCGAAATGGTCCGGCAGCTTCTTACCTTCTCCCACAGACAGGAGATGAATGTTGTTCCTCTGGACCTTAACCTGGTTGTAAAAAATGTAATGAAGATATGTGAGAACTCCCTCAATAAATCTGTCTCCCTTATCGCCAGATACTTTAAAAGTCCTGCCATGGTGAATGCCGATTCCAACCAGATTGAGCAGGCATTGCTTAATCTCTGTATAAACGCTGACCATGCCATGACCACAATGAGGACGAATGGGGGGGCATGGGGCGGGACCCTGGAAATCTCACTGGAAAGTATTAGACCGGACCATTATTTTCGGCAGCTGCATCCCGAAGCTCAGGAACAGCCTTACTGGGTCCTTTCTCTCAAAGATACCGGTGTCGGAATGGACAAGAACATAGTATCAAAAATATTCAACCCTTTTTTCACTACCAAAGAAAAAGGGAAGGGTACCGGCCTGGGGTTGGCAATGGTATATAACTCTATTAAGCAGCATGATGGTTTTATCGATGTTTATAGCGAAGAGGGGATAGGTACAACATTCAATGTATATCTACCTGTTCCGGAGGAAGAGATAATAATTGAAGAAGAGGAGGG
>JAGLYY010000142.1 GCA_023131935.1 Spirochaetales bacterium
AATGCGTAAAATTGCAGAAAGTATTCTTGAAGAGCATGGATACAAGGTGGTTGTCGCAGAGAACGGGAAAGCGGGAATAGAGATATTTAAGAAACATCGAAAGGAGATAAAGGCAGTACTGCTTGACATGGCAATGCCGGGAATGTCGGGAAAAGAAGTTTATAAAAAATTGAAAGATATTGATCCCGGGGTCAAAGTACTGTTATCCTCTGGTTTCGGGCAGGATGAGCGGGTTAAAGAATCTCTTGCCGATGGTGTAGACGGATTTCTCCAGAAGCCCTATACTTTAGAAAAACTCGCGGATGCGGTTTATGAAGTGATTGCAAAAAACAGAAGTAACTAAACAGTTTTCCAGTTTGATCTTTCTAGTTTTATCTTTCTATTTTCAATGAGGCCGGGATTTCTTATAACCCTTCTATTACCCTTTTCATTTTCTCAGAGAGCTCTCTCAGGGTGAAGGGTTTCTGAATGCTTGTTAGTTCTGATTCCTCCTCATGTGCTGTTTCTTCTTTAAGAACCGGTAGAAAAACACGGAAATTGGTACCATCCCCGATTTTGTAATAAACATCGATAGTGCCCTGATGTTGCTTGACAATATTATAGGCAATGGAAAGTCCGAAACCGGTCCCTTTCCCCTTACCTTTCATGGTAAAGAAGGGATCAAATATCCTTGAAAGGGTGTCATGGTCCATTCCAACACCGGTATCCTCAACAGAAAGGGCCCAGTATTCCTCTTCCTTCAGGTGTGGATGGACTTTTCGGAAATATTCATCCGAATGGGATTTGTTAATTGTTACAGTGAGTTCACCTCCCCAGTTTTCATCTTTTTTCCGCATGATTGTCATGGCATGGACAGCGTTCACGCATAAATTCAGGAGAACCTGTTCAATTTGAGTGGGGTTGGCGTTTACTATCGCGGGATGCTTCAGGTAGACAGGGTTAAGCTTTACCGATTTATCAAAAGAATTCTCACCTATTTTCATGACATTTTTTATTACCATGCTCAGATCAGTTGGGGCGAGGGATAACTCCTGCTTTCTTGAAAGGGTAAGAAGCTGCTGTATTATGGCGGTTGCTCTCTCCCCGGAATTCTTCATTATTTGAAGGTATTCTTCAAGTTTCTCTTTTTCTATTATTCCCTCTTTTCTTAACCTGTGATCTATCATAGAAATGGTCCCTAAAATACCGACAAGTATATTATTGAAATCGTGGGCAAGGCCCCCCCGCGAGGGTCCCGACGGTTTCCATCTTCTGTGACTGTATGAGTTGTTCTTCAGCTTTCTTCCTCCTGCTGATATCACGAACAGTGGCAAGGATTACCTCTTTCCCGGTAAAAACAATTTTATTCAGATGAACGTCTACCGGGAAATATGTGCCGGTGTTTGGCTTTTTTGTTATCCATTCGAAATGCTGCGGTTCTCCCGAGACAACTTTTTTCCAGATTTCCGGTAATTGATCCAATGGATTGTCGGTACTTGAAAAATCTTCAGCAATAGTGAATTCCATGGCCTGCTCTTTGTCAATGCCATACATGTCCAGCATCGTCTGATTTACATCAAGTATTCTGCCGTCGAGGTCGTGAATAAAATAGGCGTCATGGGCGTTGTCAAAAACAGTCTTGAAATCAATCTCGGGATCCCGGTTTTTTTTCTCGTTGGCCTTTAGTTCTTCAACTTGTGATTCAATTTTTTTGAAATTCATATCCAGTTGCCGCGCCATATCATTGAACGATATTCCTAAATCTCCGATCTCATCCCGGGAAATTATTCTGACTCTTGTTTTGAGGTCACCCGAGGAGATTTTTTTTGTCGCGTTACTGAGTTCCAGAATCGGTTTGTTGATGTAGTTTACAAAGATCAACGCGGATAGCGCGGCAAGAAAAGCTGTACAGAAAGCTGTAAGAATGATCCCGGTCCTGAGACGGGCCGCGTTTTCTATCAATAGGTCATTTGTGCTTATTCTCTCGATAGAGAACAGCAGCTCCTCTTTCATTCTTTCAAGGTCAAGGCTGATTCCCTTGAGATTATTTTTCATTTTATCAGTCATGCTGGAGTACAGCTCATTAACAACCATTGTGCTGATAAAAAAAGAGAAAAAGAGTATTGGGATGAACACGATCAAAAAGGTGAATATTATCAGTTTCAGTTTTATTGTCATAAACCCTACTCCAGCCCAATTGCTTCCCGGAATGTTTCAACATTAAAAAAATTCTGAATAAACGATTCAGCATCCACCTGACGGACATAGCCCATTGCTGAAAGAAAAGCCAGGTACTCTATAGATAAAGTGAAGTATAGGTGAAAAGTTTTCATTACGAAAGATCTTTGATACTGTTTATTAATCAATTAAATCGATATAATCTCTTTATTATGGCACCCGTAAAAAAAACAATAACCAGAGACGACTCAGGAAAGTTGAAGATCGGGAACAACTGGAACGCAATCACCATTATTGCTCTGTCCCAGAATAACCCTCTCAAAGCGATAGCAGAATTTGTTGAAAACAGTATTGACGCGCAGGCAAAAAACATCACCATTCTCCGGGGGAAACAGAAAAGTCAGTCATATATAAAGGTGATGGATGATGGCGAGGGGATCGATGATTTCAAATACGTTGCAACCCACATCGGTGATTCGATAAAACGGAAGTTGAAAAAAAGTGGTGTTACCGGAATTCAGGGTGAGTTTGGAATAGGGTTATTGAGTTTCTGGACAGTTGGTGAGGAGTTAACTATAACTTCCACTGGAAAATCAGGCCAAACCCGCCGAATGAAGCTGATGAAAGGAAACCCCGGTTATCATATTTCAGGAGTGCGGACACTGCTTGACCGTGTTGGTACCGATCTTACTATTCAGCCGATTCTGCCGGGTGTGCGTCAGCTTTCCGGAGAAAAAATCCAGAATTATCTGGCAAGCGAGCTCCGTGACAGGATCAGTAAAACCGGAGTAACCATCAGGATCATTGACAGAACGAGCCGAAAAGAACTGCTGGTTGAACCAAGAAAGTTCAAGGGGAGACTTCTGCATCTTCTTCCCGAAGTAAAAAGTCCCCTGGGAGAGATCTATTGTGAATTATATCTGAATGAGCCATCTCAGGAGAGCGAAATCGGTTTGTATAAACTCGGCACCCGGGTCCTTTCGGCAATTACCAGAATGGACCACTTCAATGAATTCCCATGGAACTCCCCCTATCTTGAGGGGCTTATTGATGTTTCCTTCCTTCAACTCACCCCCGGTACCCGGGATGGTGTTATATATGATGATGCCTTTGAGAGTTTCGCCTATGCCATGGTCCCGATGACCAAGGCTCTGACGGACATTATTGAAGAACAGAAAAAGGCGGAAGAGGAAAAGGCGAGTAAAAATATCCTGCATAAAATATCGAAAGCTATCCGGGAAGCTTTACATCACCTTCCTCAGGAGGAATATAGCTGGTTATCTGTTTCGCAGACAAAAAAAATCGACGTTGTAAAGAAAGAAGCCCAATTAGCCGGTGGAGAAAACAGCTCCGGAGCTGAACAAATTGAACCAATATATATCGCGAGTCAGGGAGGCGAAAAAGGTGTTGGAGGCCAAAGGGAATTCTTTGAAATACCCGGGGCCCTCTATTCTGCAATCATATCCCCCTCATCAGCGATAATCGGTGTTGGAAAAACAAAACGGCTGAAGGTTGTAGCGAGGGATAAAAGCAAAAGGCAGTTAGACAGCGGGTATTCGGTAATCTGGTATATTCAGGAAGGGGCGGGCGTTATAGATGATCCGGAGAAAGAGTTTATTGAATTTACCGCTCCTGAAGATCCGGGAATCATCATCCTCAAGGCTATTGTTGCCCAGGATGAACTGGAATGTGAGGCAGAGTGCATTATTACGGTGACCGAAGAACTGGTAAAGAAAGAGCATGCAATGAGCGGTACAGGAGAGGGAAAACGAAAGGGTCTGCCTGGTTACACCTACCAAAAATCCCCAGGTGAACTGTGGCGCAGCCGCTATGATGCTGAAAAATATCTTATCATTGTGAATAACGGGCATGCCGATTTTATTTACGCGTCAAAATCACGAATGCGAAAACTTCGGTATATAACCAAGCTTTTCACCAAGGAACTGGTTCTTGCCAATTTCCCCGAAGCATCCCGCGAGCAGATATTGGAACGGATGATTGAACTGCAAATGTATGCTGAAGAAAATCTTAAGGGTTCTTAGTGGTGAAAAAGCAGCAGAGAATTTCTATTGCCATGGAGGTGTGGCTGGAAGGGAAACCTCGAAGCGGTCGATGATGGTTCTTTCATAATCTCCCTCGTAGGTCAGGTTAAAGAACCGCTGGATCCCGTTGTTAAAAAGCTCTTCCCAGGATTCCTCTTCCCTGCCGGGAATGATCGGAAAGAAGAGAGCCCCAATTGATCCGGCAGCTTTCATGTCACCAGGCGCATCTCCAATCATGAGGATATGGTTCTTCTCGTATCGCCCTTTGGCGCAGGTTTCAAGATGGACCTGCTTAGTTCCCATTTCCTGACCGGCGATACACTGTACATGCTGATCGATCTTATGTTCCTCCCATTCACGCTGAAGAGCGTCGACCGGGGTAGCGGAAACGACCACCATGTCAGCCTTTACGGCTGCTTCATCCAGGGTCTCGTGGACCATGGGGAAAGGGATTACATCCCGGACTATTTTGTGTACAG
>JAGLYY010000143.1 GCA_023131935.1 Spirochaetales bacterium
GGGATTAATATTGGGGTTAGACTGGAGTCGGCATTGCCCGCCTGCGCTGCTATGTATCATCCGCTGTCCGGTCGCTCATGATTTCCGCGACGGGATGGAACACAATTTTTTCTGTTGCAGTTTTCCCGAATCTGGTCTTACAATAGTACAATTAATCAGTGAGGTGTCATATTAATGGATACAAGCGAAAAAATTGCAATTGCCGCTGGGAGAAAACAAGCTGATCTTGTTCTGAAAAACTGCCGAATCATCGATGTTTTTTCTCATACGATCCTTGAAGCTGATATCGCGATCCACGAAGGTCTCATTCTCGGCATAGGAGTTATTGGAGTTTACAAAGGAGAGCGGGAGATCGAACTCCAGGGGAAATATGTGGCTCCGGGGCTCATAGACAGCCATGTCCATATCGAATCTTCTCTCTGTGTCCCCGGTGAATTCGCTCATCTTGTTATACCCCGGGGAACCACAACCGTTGTGGCTGACCCCCATGAAATCGCAAACGTTCTGGGAGAGAGGGGGATCAGGTTTATTCTGAATTCCAGTCAGGGTCTTCCCCTTACCGTGTGGCTGATGCTTCCTTCATGTGTCCCGGCAACCTCCTTTGAACATTCCGGAGCGGTCCTTTCCGCGAAAGACCTGGAACCCCTCACCTCCTGCCCGGGGGTCCTCGGTCTTGGGGAGGTAATGGATTTTAACGCTGTTATCAGGGGAGATAAAGGGGTTCTCGATAAACTTGAAGTTGCCATGAGCAGAGGGATGCCGATTGACGGTCACAGCCCTTTATTAAGGGGACAGGGATTGAACGCTTATGTGGCAGGTGGTATTTCCACAGATCATGAATGCTCAATCCCCGAAGAAATGGAAGAACGCCTCCGCCTGGGGATGCGGATTCTTATCCGGGAGGGTTCATCTGCCAGAGATATCAAGTCGCTCATCCCGGCAATCACCCCGGAAAATTCCAGGCGTTGCGCGTTCTGTACCGATGATAAGCAGCCGGCAGACATCCTCAACGAGGGGCACATCGATTTTAATATCCGTAAAGCGGTCAACCTTGGGTTAGATCCTGTAACAGCTATCCAGATGGCCACGATAAATGCCGCGGAAACCTTCGGACTGAAAGGGACCGGGGCTATTGCCATAGGTTATCAGGCAGATCTCATTACTTTCGAAGATTTGAAAGATTTTCGTGTCCAGTCAGTATTTAAGGGGGGGGAGTTGGTTGCTGAAAATGGAAAACCTCTCTTTGAGGTCCCCTCACCCGATCTTTCCAACGTTACCGATACGGTCCGGATCGGTCCTCTTACCCGCGATAACTTTCAACTCCCCCTGAAGTCAACAAAAGCCCATGTTATCTCCCTGAAAAAAGAAAGCCTGATTACTCCGAAGATGGTACGGGAAGTAGAAGTTGACAGCAAGGGGTTTTTCACCCGTGGGCAGGGAATTGTGAAGATCGCCGTTGTTGAACGTCACAATGGAAGCGGAAGGATCAGCCTCGGCCTCGTGGAAAACTACGGTTTATCCGGCGGGGCAATCGCCACCACCATTGCCCACGATTCCCATAACCTCATTATTGCCGGAGACTGTGATGAAGATATGTTCAGGGCGGCAGAGGAACTTACCAGAGTCGGCGGTGGTCTAACCATCTGTATAAAAGGGGAAATCCTCGCGACGCTTCCCCTTCCTGTCGCCGGGCTTATGTCAGACCGGTCAGGGAAAGAGGTTGCCCTGGAAATGGGGAAAATCAACCGCATAGCCCGGGAAAAACTCGGGATTCCAGAGGGGATAGAACCCTTTATAACCCTGTCGTTCCTCGCCCTGCCGGTGATACCGGAGCTGAAGCTTACCGATATGGGGCTCTTTGATGTTGTGCAGTCAAAGTTTATCGATATTTCGGTTTAGGGAAACACGCAATAGTGTTATAGAGAACCTGAATCCAGTATCAGACTTTCATGGGGCTTGAAATAACGAAACGGTAATACTGTTCAAACTGATCAACAGGCATTGGCTTCGCGATAGCCACCGCGAATCCTTTCGAAGGTTTAGCTGTCCGTACCTCATCGAGGAGGGAGGGGAGTTCATGATCAAGCCTGAAATGATTGGGAAGTCCGCTTTTTTTATGGATCGAAAGGTGTTCAGGACGGTAACTTCAGCCCAGATTGTTTTTTATCAGCTCCCGGTACCAATAGCCGCTGTCTTTTATCACCCTGTCCTGAGTCTCATGATCAACATAAACGATCCCAAACCGTTTTCGAAACCCCTCAGCCCACTCAAAGTTGTCAATAAGAGACCAGACGAAATAACCGCGGATGTCCGCCCCCTCCCGGATAGCTATACTGACCTGATTCAGATAGCCCTTAAGAAAGTTCACCCGATGTTCATCGTGAACCCGGGCTTTGGTCAGGGTATCTTCAAAGGCGGCACCATTTTCGGTGATATATATCGGTGGATTACCGTATTCATCCTTCATGATGGTGAGAACTTCATGCAGCCCTTCCGGATAAACCTCCCAGCCCATGCTGGTATACCGGACCCCGTTTATTTCATAATCCCCTTCAATCTCCCTCCCTTCAACAAGGTTTCTGCCGCCGATATCAGCATGGATAATCGGGACCTTCCAGTCCCAGGAAGCAAAATCTCTGCTGTAGTTATTAATACCGACAAAATCAATGGGAGCCGATATCAATTCCATGTCACCAGGTCTTACCTCCGGACGAAAGAGCAGGGCCTTCTTCCAGAGAGGCTGTGGATTCCTTCCCTTCAGAACAGGATCAAAGGTGGTGGAATTCAGGAATTGATTTGCCAGAAAGGCAGCTTTTTTATCTTTTTCACAAGAAGACCTGGGGTGGACCGGGGTATAACACAAGGTTATTCCCACTTTTCCATCGGGACTAACCTCCCGTATCCTTTTTACCGCTTCACCATGGGCAAGGAGCTGATTATGAATAACCTTAAAGAAGGACCTTAACTTTTTTCTTCCCGGGGCATGGATTCCCAGAAGATAACCAAAGGCGGCATGCTCCCAGGGCTCATTCAGGGTGATCCAATGTTTTACCCGGTCTCCAAGACGTTTTACCACAATCCCGGTGTAATCGGCAAAAAGCTGAGCCGCCTCCCGGCTCTCAAACCCGCGGTACTTTTTCCACAGCGCGAGGGGCATGTCCCAATGGTAGAGGGTATAGAAGGGGGTGATGCCCGCCTCCAGAAGAGCATCGGTCAGCTGTTCGTAAAAATCGAGACCCTTTTCGTTTACCCTGCCCTCCCCTTCAGGAAGAACCCGGGGCCAGGAAATAGAGCCCCGAAAGGCATGCATCCCCAAAACCTTCATAAGCCCGATATCTTCCCGGTACCGGTGGTAAAAATCGCAGGCAGTGTCAGCATTCTCACCAGTCTTTATTTTTCCGGGTGTATGACTGAAGTGGTCCCATATTGAGGGGCCCTTCCCATCCTCCTGAAAAGCCCCCTCGATCTGGTATGCCGCGGTCGCGGAGCCAAAAATGAAACCCTTCGGAAACTCTGGATATTTCATACAATTTCCTTTCTGCTTATGATACCATGAAATGAGTTTTTACCCGGAAATTCGCATTAAAAAAGGAGATTGTCTCGTTTGACACTGTCGAAGAAGCAAAGGAATGGGTTATTAAACAGTGATAAGGTCAGACTTGATCATTCCAGGCGAATCTGTTTAACTTGCACAAATCTTAAGAATTACCAGGGGGGAAATCGTTATGGATAAATCCCGTAAATTGCTCGATAAACTTTTTGCGCGGGGAAGGGAATTCCTCGGGGTTGAATATCCGATCCTCGGAGGGGCGATGTCCTGGATATCTGAGGCACAGCTCGTTTCCACCATCTCCAACGAGGGGGGATTCGGTGTTCTCGCCGGCGGGAATATGCCGATCGATCTTTTCAAGGATGAGATTACCAGGACACTTGATAAAACTGATAAACCCTTCGGTATCAATCTCATCAGTATTGCACCGAATTTCCGAAAACAGCTTGATCATGTTCTGGATATCGAATTTCCCTTTATTATCTTTGCCGGAGGACTTCCCCCCAGGGATGCCATTACCAGGGTAAAACAGACCAGCAGTAAAATGCTTTGCTTCGCACCAACCGTCGGGATCGCGAAGCGGCTTATTAAACTGGGGGTCGACGCCCTGATTATTGAGGGCCACGAAGCGGGGGGGCATATCGGTCCGGTTTCTACCGCTGTGCTTGCGGAGCAGATCCTGCCTCATGCAAAAGAGGTCCCCGTGTTTGTTGCCGGAGGAGTGGGAAGCGGTCTTTTAATGATTCATTATCTCATGATGGGCGCTTCCGGTGTTCAGCTTGGCACCCGGTTCGCCGTTGCTGAAGAATCCATTGCCCATCCCAATTTCAAACAGGCATTCATAAAAGCTGCGAGTAAAGATGCCATGCCCACCGCTCAGTTTGATCCCCGGGTACCGGTAATTCCGGTCCGCTCAATTACGAACGAGGGGGTAAAAGACTTTACAACTCTTCAGCTCGGCCTGATTGCCCAAATGGAAAGGGGCACCATGACCCCCCGCGAAGCTGGGGAGAAACTGGAAGAGTTCTGGATCGGCGGGCTTCGAAAGGCGGTCATCGATGGCGATATCGAGCATGGTTCTCTGATGGCCGGGCAAAGTGTCGGTCTTGTCACTGAAGTAATCTCTGTAAAAGAGGTTATTAGCGATCTTATCGAACAGGGTATCCAGGAGGCAGACAGGATCCTGGGACTCGTTGATATTCACGACTGATTTGCTTTACCGCAGCAAAATCATTTGCCGAACTTCTTCCAATATGCTCCGAAAATTTTCTCTGCATCCGGTACAACCGGAGAAATCGGTTTCGATATCCAGGTTACATTGAGAAAATGTTTCCAGGTGATATTCTCTGATGTGATGTTGCCTCCCCATGTCCCGCACCCTAAGGTCAGGGAAATGGGCATTCCGTTGTCGTAGTTTCCGCTGTTTCCGAAACTCATGGATTGGTTGACCATGATGCGGCTCACCTTCGCCTTCTCTCCGAGTTCGAGGATCCGGTCCTCCCGGGTTGTATGGATCCCGGCGGAATGACCCAGTCCGTTATATGCGGTAATTTTGAGTACCTTTTCAATGGCTTCCGGGAACTCTTCATATTTCCAGACCGTTAAGACCACTGAAAGTTTCTCCCCTGAAAAAAGGTCTCCGGCCCCGGTGATATATCCGGGCACTAACAGGAAGGTGGTCTCCCCGGGAATCTTTATCCCCGCCATTCCGGCAATCCTGCCTGCAGGCTGGCCCACTATCTCTTTGTTCAGATGCTTTCCATCGGGCCAGATCGTTTTTTCCAACCTGGCTTTTTCCTCCGTGTTACAAAGATACCCGCCGTGAGACTTGAAAGCGGTAAGGGCTTCGTCGAAAACAGATTCTTGGATAATTACATTGTTCTCGGAAGAGCAGGAGGTAGCGTTATCGAAGGTTTTGCCAAGAAATACCTTCTTCGCCGCCTCTCTGGTATCGACAGTCTCATCAATGATAACTGCGGCATTTCCCGGACCTACCCCGTACGCGGGGGTCCCGCTGGAGTAAGCCGCCTTTACCATCGGCCCGCCGCCGGTGGCGAGTACAAGATCAACCTCCCGCATAAGTTCATTGGTAAGTTCGAGGAAAGGTTCCTCAATCACCTGAAGCAGATCTACCGGAGCTCCAATCTTCTCAAGCCCCTTTCGCATGAAATCTATGGTGAGTTTCGCTGACCTTTTTGCCCGGGGATGGGGGGCAAAAATTACAGCATTCCGGGTTTTGAGGATATTCAAGGCGTTTCCCGCCGGGGTGGAGGTGGGGTTTGTTACAGGGGTCAGAGCACCGATAACCCCTACTGGTTTCGCGATTTTGATGAGTCCCTTTCCTGTATCCTCCTCAATGACACCGCAGGTTTTCAACCCATCGAGATCTCTAAGCCCCCCGAGGATTTTCTTTTTATGTTTTAAGAGTTTATCCTCATAAACCCCTATGGCGGTCTCTTCGGCGGCAAGCTTCGCGCAGGCAATCGCGCTTTCATCCTTTACAACCTCCCACCCCGCGGCAGCAACCATCTCATCAACTTTTTCCTGTGGCCAGTAAGCAATAATCGCCTGGGCATCCCTGGCTTTTTTCATCATTTCCTGCAGGTTTACTGCCATGGTTTCCTCCTTCAACCATCCATCAACCGATGAGAGAATCGGTGTATTCGAGGGCTTTATCTATAATACTTATCGATTCATCAAGTTGTTCCTGTGTGATAGACAAAGGGGGAGACATGAAGATAAAGTCCCACTTGGCAAAGAGGGTAAGTCCCATTTCCGCCATCCGCCGTGTAAGTTCTACTGAAACATTACGCTCTGAATCGGCGAACCCCGCCAGGGGCGCCTTTGTTTTTTTATCGCTGGTAAGTTCGATGGTTCCCCAGAGCCCCTTGTTTCGTACGTCCCCGACTGAAGGATGTTTTTCCTTCAATTCCTCAAGGCGGGTGGCAAAACGTTCTCCGAGGATCCGGGAATTTTCAATCAGTTTATCCTTTTTATAAACCTCGATATTCGCTATCCCGGCAGCACAAGCCAGGGCGTGTCCACCATAAGTCAATCCACCGACAAAAGGATGGTCCTGGAAATGGTCCCAGAGTTTCTTATTCCAGACCATGGCGCCCAGGGGCACATATCCACTGGTGAGCCCCTTCGCTGTAGTAATGATGTCGGGAACAACATCGAAATGTTCAATACCGAACCACTTCCCGCTCCGGCCCCAACCTGCCATCACTTCATCGGATACAAGGAGAATCCCGTTATCCTCACAGATCTCCTTGACCCCCCGGACGTAGTTTTTCGGCGGAATAATGATGCCGTTGGTACCGACTATAGGCTCCATAAAAATCGCGGCAATGGTCTTTGGTCCATCGAGCATGATCTGGGTTTTAAGGACTTCCAGCGTACGGCGGCCGCACTCTTCAGGATCATCCTGACTCCCGAAGGGGTCCCGGTAGGGATAGGGCCCGAAATAGTGAACAACCCCGGGAATCCCCGGTTCCGCGGACCATCGTCTCGGATCACCGGTAAGGGTTATTGCTCCCGCTGTCGCGCCATGGTATCCCCGCCAACGGGCATACATCTTATTTCTTCCGGTATAGAGCCGGGCGGCTTTAATGGCATTTTCCACAGCCTCCGCACCCCCGTTGGTGTAAAAGACATAATCCAGGTCCCCCGGGGTTACTTCGGAAATCATCTCCGCAAGCCTGGCCTTTGGTTCAGTTCCGAACATGGGCCCCACGTAACAGACTTTATCCATCTGCTTTTCCATGGCACGGAGGACATGCTTGTTTCCATGGCCGATATTGATACATAAGAGTCCCGCGGCAAAATCGATATACCGTTTGCCATCAACATCCCACTGGTAAATCCCTTCGGCGTGGTCCATGATGACAGGTTTCACGCCTCCCTGGGCTTTCCATGAGTAAATTACATGTTGACGGTCGAGATCCTGCAGTTCCTTCATGTTCATCGCGTTTCCCCTTAGTTTGCCTGTATTGTATGTCCCGCTGAATTACAGGGTCAAGGTTTCCGTTCTGTTATTTTCCGGTGGCGCTGTCCCTGTTTATAGTATACACTGATCTCAAATACCAACTATCAAGTTTTTACATTGAAATTACCGGGCACCTTTAACCCGGCGATGTGTAAAGGAGACTTTATGCCAATACAAGAAATCATCGATGCGAAAACCGCGGCCGGTCTGGTTCGCCGGGGAGACCGTATCATGCTTCCCTCCTTCCTTACAGTCGGATCGGCACCAAACCTTATTGACGCTTTAGTAGAAACCGGGACCGGGGACCTGCATATAATCTGCATTGCAACCGATTTCGCTGATAGAGGAATTGGTAAACTTGTAACTAATAAGCAGGTCCGCTCCACCCAGACGTCCCACATCGGTACCAACCCATCAACCCAGGAACAGTACACCTCGGGAGACCTGGAAATTGAGTTCATCCCTCAAGGGACACTGATTGAACGGATAAGGGCGGCAGGCTCAGGGCTTGGCGGGATCCTTACCCCCGTAGGCATTGGAACCGACATTGAAAAAGGAAAAGAGATACAGGAAGTTGATGGAGAAAGATATTTTCTCGAGAAGCCGATTTTTGCCGATTTTACTTTTATCCGGGCCCATAAGGCCGATAAATTTGGAAACCTGATTTACTCGAAAACCGCGCGGAACGCTAACCCTGTCATGGCAATGGCAGCAAAGATCACCATTGCCGAGGTGGATGAGATCGTTGAACCTGGGGAGCTTGATCCCGAACACATCATCACACCGGGGATTTTCGTAAACTACCTCGTTCTTCACAAGGAGTAAGTAATGACAGCACCTGATTCAACAATTATCGCGAGAAGAATTGCCCGGGAATTAAAAGATGGGAATGTAGTTAACCTAGGTATTGGCATGCCGACACTAGTCTCCAACTTCGTACCAGAAAACGTCCATATCACTATCCAGGCGGAGAACGGCATTGTCGGTATCGGACCGATCCCGGAAGAGGGAAAAGAGCACAGAGATCTCATCAACGCGGGCGGAGGGTTTATAACCGAGACCCCCGGATGTGTGTATACCGATACCGCCTTGAGTTTTGCCATCATCAGGGGGGGGCACCTGGACATGACTGTCCTCGGCGCGCTCCAGGTTGACCGGGAGGGAAGCATTGCCAACTGGATCATTCCGGGTAAGTTTGTCCCCGGGATGGGGGGGGCCATGGACCTCTGCGCGGGAGCGGGAAAGGTTGTTGCCGCCCTCAAACATGTGGATAAAAAGGGAAACTCAAAGATCCTGAAAAAATGCACTCTGCCCCTTACCGCCTACCGGAAGCTCAATCTGATCGTAACTGATATGGCTTTCATCGAGGTTACCGATGAGGGGCTGGTTCTCAGGGAAATTGCCGAATGGACAACCCTTGAAGAGGTCGTTAAATGCACCGAGGCGAATCTGATTATTCCGGATACCATCGGCAGCTTCAGCTGATTCTTACCTCTGTGTTCTCCGTGGCAAAAACCGGGATGGCAATCGGTCCCTGAAGAAACAAGGAATGATACTGTGAGAAGGATACCGGCAGAAAAGATCGCGCACGCTGTCGAAGAACTGTGCTTCACGGCCGCGTATCATCTCCCCGGGGATGTACGCGATAGTCTGGCTGCTGCCGCGGAGAGGGAACTATCCCCCTTAGGCTCTTCCATACTCTCCCGGCTCCTTGAAAATGCTGAAATAGCCTCGAAAAAAAGGCTGCCAATCTGTCAGGATACAGGTTTCGCGGTATTCTTTGTGGAAATAGGGGAGCAGGTCCGGATCGCGGGCGGAGACCTCACCGGAGCGATTACCGAAGGTACCCGCCGGGGATATAAAAAAGGATATCTCAGGAAATCGATTGTGGATGATCCTCTCTTCAACCGGGTAAATACCGGAGATAATACCCCCCCCATCATCCACCTGAAGATCCAGCCTGGCGACAGGCTGACCATCACCCTCGCTCCCAAAGGGGGGGGATCGGAAAACATGAGCGCTGTCCGAATGCTTACACCGGCAGAAGGAAGGCAGGGGGTAATAGACTTCGTGGTGAACACGGTAGTGGGAGCAGGAGGAAACACATGCCCCCCCACCATTGTGGGAGTAGGGATCGGGGGGACCTTCGAAAAGGCGACCCTCCTGGCGAAAGAAGCCTTGCTGCGTCCGGTGAGTGAGAAAAACCCTGACAAACAGTATGCTGAGCTGGAAGAGGAGATCCTCAAGGGGATCAATGCCTCGGGGGTTGGGCCCCAGGGTCTTGGCGGGGTTACTACCGCCCTGGCTGTGCATATACTTTCCCACCCCTGCCACATAGCATCTCTGCCGGTGGCGGTAAACTTAAACTGCCATGCTGCCCGACACGCCTCAATTACCCTATGATGCACCCTTTTTAAAGGAGTTTCCTATGGTAAAACGGGTCACAACACCCTTGACCGATGAAGTTACCAGATGTTGTAATAAGAGCGCCTTCGAATAGAGTACTATACACTGATTGAAAAAGTTAACTACCTTCCCCGATCCCAGCTATCCACACTCCGGAATTCAATTTCCCAGTGCCGGCCGGTGCCGATATTATAGGCCCTTGCAAAATTCCCCTGATTAATTGCCACAGCCATATTATAGACCGAATTCACATAGATGATCGCCTCACTCGCATAGACATCAGCAAATGACCGGCCGTATACAATCCGGTTGTTATAAGCCAGAGTGGAACCGTTACGGATAAATACCTCTACACGGTCTCCGAGTTTAAACCCTTTCTCCACAAAAACATCCCGGGAGATATTGGTCCACAGACTGCCAAAACGGATATCCAGGATATCAATATTCCCTTTGATAAAATCCGGCCCTATTTGGACCTCACCTACTTCCAATTCGGTTATTGATGACAGTTCCACCACCGGACCTACCTGTTCAAAAGAGATTTTTCCCGAAGCGAGTTTTGCTCCCGTATTGGCATAAACATCCCGGCCATGAAAAGTATAGGAATACTCAGTGTTCTCCCGGCGGTGTCTTGTTTCGTCAATCTCTCTCACTTCCCTGAGTCCTACATACTTCTTGATATGAGTCAGGGTCCCGTTTTCAGGAGTCACAATGTACTGGCTGCCCACCGTCTCAGCAACCACACTCCGCCGGCTGGAACCCACACCAGGGTCCACTACCGAAACAAATACAGTTCTCTCCGGCCAATACTCGATGGTCTGAAAAAGGCGATAGGAGGCATCCCAAATGCTGTATGGGGGGATATCGTGGGTAAGATCCTGAATCTTTAAGGAGTCATCCACGGTATTGGCTACCCCGTGCATAGCCGCCACCGCTCCGTCCACAAGACCAAAATCACTTTGAAAAACCAAAAGCTTTATCATACCACCTTCCTTTTTAATTCAGGCCGTCCCTTAACATAATCCCACTGAATCGAGGCTGTTTTATTCAGCCTCATTTCGCTCACTTTTTTGAGAATTCTACCGCCCAAGTGGAACCATAACCGATATTATGCTCCCCGCAGAAACTCCCCCGGGAAACGGCCATGGAAATTTTCATCAGTTCATTGTTGTAGATCATTGGGTCCCCTTTTGAGGCAAAACCGAAGGATTTGTGGAAAAGGACATCCTCCGAGAAGACCTTAGAGCCGTCATGCCAGACCCGGACCTTCAGGTAATCACCGAATTCAAACCCCGCCGTTTTAAACATCGATAGAGGAATATTGGTCCAGAGGTTTCCGAAATTAGGGTCATTGATTTCAAAAATCCCTGAAACCCTTCCCCCTTTTAGCTCTGGTTCAAGAATAGGATACTCAATAATTTCACTTACAGGATACTCAGGCCCCACCTGTGTAAAGGATATAATGCCCGAAGCCAGTCGGGCGGCGCAGTAGGAGAAGAGGTCTCTTCCATGGAAGATGCTAACTTCTTCGGTGTCCTTCCCCTTAAGGCGATTAACCGATTCATCAATTTCCCGGATTTCCGTAATACCCACCCATTTATTTAGATGGGTGAGGGAACCATTATCCGGTGTAACCACATAGTAGCCGTCGGAAGTCCGGGCAACACTGGCTTTCCTGCCGGTTCCCACGCCCGGGTCCACAACAGACACAAAAACAGTTCCTTCAGGCCAGAATTTCATAGATTGATAGAGCCGGTAGGAGGCGCTCCAGATATCATACTGGGGGATTTCATGGGTTCCTGTAATAATCTCCAGTTCCCTGTCTACGCTTTTCACCACTCCATACATGGATGAGACGGCTCCTTCCTTATAGGTAAAATCAGTCTGAAAAACGAGTATTGCCTTCTTCATATTTTCTCCTATAGAAAGGGATTATAGAATCGGCCGTGATTGATAAAAACAGAAACCAGGATTGTTCCGGTAAATATCATAATAGATACGATCAGAGCTGTTATATCTTCCCTTGTAAATTTCCTCTTATTATACCAGGTTCTCGTTTTATACTTTCCGAATCCCCTCAGGTCCATGGCATCACTGATAAGCTCTATCCTGTCCAGAGTGGAAAATACCAGTGGAATGATAATCAACAGAGCATTTTTTGCCCGTTTTGAAAACCGGGCTTTCCTGGACATATCAAGCCCCCGGGCCTGTTGAGACAGACTTATATTGTGGTACTCTCTCTGTATATCAGGAAAATACCGAAGCGTCAGAGCCACTGCGTAGGCTGCCTTGTAATGGACACCCACCCCGTTCAGGGCGGAGGCAAACTCACTGGGATTGGTTGTAAGAAGAAAGATGATTCCCAGAGGGATAACCGAAGCATATTTGAAAAGTTTTGTGGTCTGATAAAAGAGCTGTTCCTGGGTTAGGATGTACCGGCTAAAGAGGTTCACCATCACATGCCGGGTACCGTATATCTTTACCCCCTCCTCGGGAGAAAAGAAGAAAGTAATGACAGCGTTGGTTACAAGGAAGATTGAAACATAGATAATCATCAACCGGATCTGGGAAAATTTTATCCGGGAAATCTTCAGAATAACCAGCGAAAAAACCATGACAAGAAGAATCACCCGGATATCGTAGCTGAACATCACCGCAAAGGTTAAAAAGAGAAAGCAGACAAGTTTGGTCAGACCAGAAAGCCGGTGAACCGGTGTATCCACATAATTATAGGAAAAGAGCTTATTTTTCACCTGCTGCGTACCATTCTTTCATGATCGATGAAATTCTGAACAAAAGCTGTACCGTCTGCTATCCCGGCGTTCTGACTAAGTTGGTAGAGTGAGGTTTCCTTGAGGTTTGCTTTTTTAATAACTTTCTGGTTAGTCAGGATTTCACTGGGACGGGTATCGGCAATTTTCTCCCCCTCCGACAGGACTACTGCACGAGTAGTATATTCCAGCATCAGGTGCATATCATGGGTTATCAGGATGATAGCGACTCCCAGTCTGTTAATTTCTACTACAAATTCCATGATATCACTGTAATGACGAAAGTCCTGTCCCGCTGTAGGTTCATCCAGAATAATAACTTCCGGGTCCAGCACAAGAATTGAGGCGATAGTCACTCGTTTTTTCTGTCCAAAGCTTAAAGCTGATATAGGCCATTTTCTAAAAGGAGACAAACCGCAGACCTTCAGCACCTTCTCCACCCGGCGGACAATTTCCACCTCTTCCACATTCCGCAGCCGCAATCCCAGGGCTATCTCATCGAATATCATAGGTTTTGAAATCATCTGGTTAGGATTCTGCATGACTACTCCGATCCTTTCTGCCCTCTCTTTTATAGTCAGATTCCGGATATTCTCTCCCAAATAAAAAATCTTCCCTTCATCCTCTTTTTCAAAACCGCAGATGAGCCGCGACAGGGTAGACTTTCCCGCTCCGTTTTTTCCAATGATGGCGATAAGTTCTCCACGGGCTATTTTGAAACTCACATCTTTAATAATTCTATCAATCCCGTCGTACGAAAAATTCAAACCCTTCAGTTCCAGAAGGGTTTCCTGATTTTCTTCTTGTAGGACCGGTTTTACAGAGTCATGCCAGGATTGGAGCGGCCTGGAGACAGTTTCAATTTTGAGTGTATCAATATGCCCGGGGAGTAGTTCCGGAGAAACCGATACACCAGCGTATTTCAGGGCGGTGACATAGAGCGGTTCCCGGATTCCGTGTTGCCTGAGTATCTGTGATGACAGAAGGGAGTCGGCGTCCATATCGGCAACGATCCGTCCCTCGTTAATCACTATAATTCTATCCACATTCCGGTGAAGAACATCCTCCAGCCGGTGCTCGATTATGATAACTGTCTTTCCTGATGTTCTGTGAATATCATCAATGATCTCAATGGCCGTTTTTCCCGTGGCGGGATCCAGATTGGCCAGGGGCTCATCAAAAAGAAGGATATCCACATCGTCAATCATCACTCCTGCCAGAGATGTTCTCTGCTTCTGTCCCCCCGACAGTTCGTAGGGAGATGATATGGGAAAATCCTGCATATCCACCAGGAGAGCAGCCTGCGATACACGCTCTCTCATTTCAGCGACAGGAATATTATCATTCTCCAGGGCGAAGGCAATATCCTCATTTACCGTAAGCCCCACAAACTGACCGTCCGGATCCTGAAGGACTGTTCCTATAATCTTGGAAAGCTGGAAAATATCCAGGTCCCCGGTTTCCTGTCCGCTGATTTTAAGGCTGCCGGTCATTTCCCCTTTATACGAAAAGGGGATGAGTCCATTCAAGCAGTGTCCCAGGGTGCTTTTGCCGCTGCCGCTGGGACCGGCTATCAGGATCTTCTCCCCTTTCTTCACAGAAAAATTTATATTGTGGAGGGTGGGCTGCGCCTGGCTGAAGTACTGAAAACTGAAATTCTGAAACTCAATGATGCTCTCTTCAGCCACGTTATACCCTGCTCTCATATTTTTAGTATGTTTATTATTCGCAATTGTTCAGGCTGTAGACTGTAGGCTGATAGTTTTTTGTGTATGGAGCGTCGTATAATCACGCATAATTTTTTACTACAGTCTATCTACCTACAATCTATCTACCTAAATAGCTACTATGCTTCTTTATCCAGACTGCCCTTTTTGGTCCGGGTGGCGGCATAGGCAACCAAAAGAAGGGTACCAATGATGGCAACAGTTACTGCATTCATACCGGCAGCTACAACTCCTTGAGTAAACACAAGATTGACGGGTTCCTTGTATATCAGAATATCCAGAACCGGCGCAACAATGACCCAGGCCACAACATTTCCGATTACCTGGATAACATTAAAAACAAGAATATCCTTACCTTTAAAATTCCCCTCTTTCACACCGGTCCGCTTGTAAGCCAAACCGTATATGGCCCCGCAGACACCGCTGGCAATAACCCAGCTCCACCATGGTGAACCATACTGTACAGCATCAGAAAGGGCATGTCCGATGAAAGCGATCAAAGCCCCTGCGATGGGTCCAAAAAGTGCGGCGAAAAAAGCCCCCAAACCATATGCTGTTTGCAGACTGGTTTCTGGAATGGGTGAAGGAACTTTTACATACATAAACAGCAGCATAAATAAAGCCGCTCCCAATCCGGTTGCCACGATCGTTTTGGTAGTTACCTTGAAATAATCTTTCATAAATCACTCTCCTTACAATTTTTCCATATTTATAAGCTCCGATGACATCGGTGCCTTTGCTTTTTCTAAATGATTAATATTACATCACAGTAACAACGCTGTCAAATTCCATTCTGCAAATGTAATCCCGCCTGTTTCATACGAATAGATTCAAACACAATTTTATCAGAGGTTTCTGTGGGAACCGGTCGAAGTAAGTGAGTCAGATGGCTAAAATTTGAATTTCTGTATTTTCAAGCTTGACACCGTTTTTTAACTTCGACTATCATTTGGAAAGAAATGAAAATGAATATTCTACTGCTCCTGGTTTTGTTATTTACAATAAGCCCTGTCTTTGCACAAAATAAAACGGCTCTTGTAATAGGAGTTTTCTATGGTAAAACGGGTCACAACACCCTTGACCGATGAAGTTATCCAGGACCTCAAGGCCGGGGATGAAATCCTCCTTTCAGGGACCCTTTACACCGCCCGGGATGCCGCTCATAAACGGTTGTGCCGGCTGATTGAAGAGGGGGACCCCCTGCCGGTAGACCTTACCGGGCAGATAATCTACTTTACCGGCCCTTCCCCCCCACCCCCGGGGAGGGTAATCGGAAGCGCGGGACCCACAACCAGCTGCCGGATGGACCCCTATTCCCCAATCCTCATCCGTGAAGCCGGGTTAAAGGGAATGATCGGTAAAGGAAACCGGTCCCGGGAAGTCATCGAGGTTATGAAAGAACATGGATCTGTTTATTTCGCTGCCATCGGGGGTGCCGGCGCGCTTCTCTCCAATCATATCCTTGAAAGTGAAATAATCTGCTATGAAGAGCTCGGCCCTGAAGCAATCAGGAAGCTGACTGTTGAAGACATGCCCCTGATCGTCGCAATCGATTCCTCCGGAAATAATCTTTATGAGTCCGGCCCTGATATGTATAAATCGGTCTTCTGAGGAAGTATAATGTATCTAGAGTGCCCCAAAGCTTATGGGTCTAAATTATTTAGAGTGCCCCAAAGATTATGGGGATTTAAGGGTGTTAATAGACACTCAGAAGCCTTTGGTCTACTAAAATCCGTAATGGCTGCACCAGGCTAGTTGATTAACAGCTTAAAATTGGTATATTTGTGATTTGGGCAATGGGAGATTTTTATGGATATTTCTTATAAGTTGCTTTCTTATAAGAAAATACCTGCAATTATTTATTCCCAATTCTCACCCATAATCTTTGGGGCACTACTTTCTATTTACAAGGATTTCTCCCTTTTCGTTATCAACAAGAATCTCCCACGAGCCGCCCCCGCCGGGAGGAATGTCAATCTCAACAGGACATTCCCGGCCGGGGGGTTGAAATTTCATCTTCCGGGGTAATGTGCTTCCCGCCACAGCTATCACAAACAGCTCTTTGTCAGAGGATCTCTGATAATTGATGGTGATCTTACCATTTTCCCCGTACCGGAGTTGGGCGTGAAAGTTCCCGATTCTTTCCGGGAAAGAGGGAGAAAGTAAAAATGAACCGGTAAGCAGGTTTGGCCGGAAGCCGGGATAATCCTGATAACCATTCCGGGTAAACTCAGCGACACTCCAAGCCTGTGCCCAGGTTCCCGAGGGGCAGGGATTTCCATCATCCCCCGGATAAGCATCAAGAAGTTCGCTCATGGTCCCCCGACATCCGAGATCGAGTATCTGCGCTCCGAGGTTTTTTGTCAGTTCCCAGGCAAGGTCTTTCTTCCCATATTTAAGCAGGGCGGTTACGGTGAATCCACTATTCCAGCCCCAGATGGTCCCGTTATGGTAGGCCGCGTCCTTGTGGTATAAAAGAGGATTTTCATGAAAAGGATGGAAAACAGGATCATTCTGGCTTAAAGAGGTGATCCCGTAAGGGAAGAGCAGTTCTTCCACGGTTTTCTCAAGAACCCGGGCGCCCACCTCTTCGGGTACCAGGGGATCCTCCAGAGGAACTGTTAAGATAAGAAGCTGGTTCGGCCTGACCCGGTAGTCGGGAGTATCATCCGGATGTAATCTGTCTGCCATCAGATTTTTTTTCTCCGACCAGAATTTCGAGAGAAAAGCTCTCTTAAGCTTCTCCGCAAGCTTAAGAAAGCCTTTTCCGGTTTCCTTTTCTCCGCATATTTCCGCGATTACGGAGGCAGAGGATAGAGCGGTAAACCACAATGCCTGCACCTCAACCGCCCGGTTACCACGGGCAGACCAGGGTTCTCTCCCCTCTATCCGGGCATCCATCCAGGTATCCGCGTCATCATGAAAAAGAAATCCATGTCGGTCCGTGCGGTGTTTAACCGGTCCATCTATAGCCAGCTTAATAACAGGATATATCTCACGGGCAAACTCAAGGTCCCCGGTGTACCTTAGGTATTCACAAACCTCCCGGATAAACCAGGGGGTACCGTCAGTGGTATTGTAGATGATCTCTTTCGGAGAAGTGACCCGGTTTGGTATCCTCCCGTAATCGGGATCATCAGGGTCCCTGTTCTGAAGGGCCGCAAAATTGCGGATAACCTCCTTTGCTTCCTGAAAACATCCTGAAACAAGGAGAATCCCCGGCAGGGAAATGAAGGTATCGCGGCCCCAGAAATCACGGAACCACGGGAGTCCCGCCCAGATCCCCCGGCCATATTCGCGGACCACAAGAAACCAGCCTGTGAGTTTCGCCCACATAAGAGCGCGGTTATAATCCTTATCACTGGTCCAGATGAATGTCCTGGTAAGAAATTGAAATATCTTGTCCTTATGACAGGTCACCGGGTCATCATGCAGGAATGGGGATATCCGTTTTTTTAAGGTGTCCCTGCTGGTGTCAAAAAGAAAATGGAAGGTAATCTCCGTAACGGTACCGGCGGATTCAAGCCAGAGTCTCGAATCACTGTTTGAAGCATGAGAGAAAAGAACTCTTTCAGCATTTTTGTGGCCTTCCGTTTTTTTATCCAACCCCAGGTGAAACTGCTTATCTACGATAATAGCGACCTGGAAACGGAGAGAGGAGCCACCGACAGATCCATCACAATCTGCTGCCTCCTCAAGCCCCGGGAACAGGATCCCATCATCCCAAATAGCTGTACCGCCGGAGATCGGAAGAAGTGGAAGCAAGGACAGGACCGCGGGAGAGTCCGTTTGAATCTTTAAGGAAACCGCCTGTTCATCAGTATGAATATGGAGGGTTTCCCGGATTCCGCCGCGATACCGGCATTCAACGCCCCAAGGGTAGAGGACCGTTCCAGCCGCGCGGTTTTTCCGGTCCTGAAACCAGCCGTTCACACAGACAGCGAAATCAGCGAATACCCTGGTGTCCCCAA
>JAGLYY010000144.1 GCA_023131935.1 Spirochaetales bacterium
GGGATTTTGTGTATCTTCTAAAAAAATCATTTCATCTTTTTCTGAGCTTCAAGGGATCCCTCAATAATCGCCTCATACCCGGTACATCTGCAGAGATGCCGGTCGAGGGCTTTGACAATATCATCCTGCTCCGCGTCGGGACGGGAAGAAAAGAGGGCATAGAGTTCCAGGACAATCCCCGGTGTACAATATCCGCACTGGACCGCCCCGGCATTGAGGAGGGCCTGCTGAATTGGATGAACTCCGTTCTTACTCAAGCCCTCAATAGTAAGAATATCAGCGCCTTCCAGTTTCGAGGAAGGATACACGCAACTCTTTACCGCCTTGCCGTTGACAATGACAGTACAGGCCCCGCAGACACCGTTGTCACACCCCCGTTTTGTTCCGGTTAGGTTGAGATCTTCCCGGAGGATATCGAGAAGCTTCTTGTCCCACTTGAGATCAACCGATACTTCTTTTCCATTTACGGTAAAGTTCACCCGCCCGCTCATTTTTTTGTCTTCCCTCCCTCGAGAACTTCTTTAATTTGATCGGAAGTTACCGGTATGCGGGTAAAATCCTTACCGATGGCATCCTGAATCGCGTTGAGAATCGATGGAGCAACCCCTATGACCGGATGTTCTCCCAGGGCCCTTGCGCCGAATGGACCAATCGCACCGGGATTTTCAACGAAATCCACTGTCTGCTTCCGTGGTATTTCACTGGCTTTCGGTAAGTGGTATTTCCCGTAGTGGGGATTCAATACCTTTCCATCCTCATCAAATTTCAGCTCCTCGTAGAGCGTTGCTCCTATAGCCATGAGTACTCCACCGACAACCTGTCCCCGTATCTGCCGCGGGTTAATAACCTGTCCTACATCAAAACTTGACGCGAAATGGTCGACAATCACCTTCCCGGTTTTCTTTTCTATTCTTATCTCACAACCTTGAGCGCCGAAGGTATAGGTAACGCCCGAAGTCCCCTGACCATTTTTATCGGGTCCGGAGTACCGGGGAAGCCGGGCATCACTGGCTGCCTGGGCAAGTTCCCCAACACACCGGCCATCCTCATACATATAACCTCGGGCCACATCACTTACCGACACCCGGCACTCGGGATCATTCCGCAGGTAGAGCCACCGGCCGTCATACTCGACAAAATCCTCATCACACTGCAGGGCCTGGGCGGCGGTTTTTTTCATGATATTGATTATCTTTTCAGCGGCACGGATAATCGCCCTTCCCCCCTGGACGGTAAACATACTCCCAATGGTCTGCCATTCATAAGGGGAATAAAGGGTATCGATTTCAAAATACACCCTGATCTTTTCCGGTGGTATTTGCAGAGCCTCGGCAGTAACCTGTTTCACAACAGTTCTCAAGCCCTGTCCGACTTCCGCTCCCCCCATGGTTACGGTAACACTGCCATCCTTGTTCACCTTCATATAACAACCTTTGGTGGAGAAAGGAGCCCCTTTGGGAGATTTCATCAGCGCCGCGAACCCGCGTCCATAGAAATAATCCGCGTCCTCCTCCAGTTTGGTTCCGGAGAAAATAGCTTTGCGTACATCCGCCACACAATCGGTAACACTGCCGTTTGTAATGTACATCTTCTCCCCAAGCGCGTTGACCTTGCCGGGGCCGAGATAGTTTTTCTCACGTAAATCGAAGGGATCCATCCCGAGCTTCCGGGCAAGCATATCGATTAGCCGTTCAGTAGCAAACTGGGATTCCTGATGGCCGTAACCTCTGTAGGCACCTACCGGAGGGGTATTGGTATATACCGTATACCCCTGGAGATCACAGTTATCAAACTCATAAGGGCCGGTCGAATTATGGGTCGCGGCGTGGGTGACATTCACACCTGTATCGGCATACGCCCCAGTGGAATGATAGACTCTGGTTTGCATCCCCAGAAACTTTCCATCCTTACGGGCAGCAATTTTCATCCTGGTCCTGATGCCATGGCCGATAAGTGTACTGGTAAAATCCTCTTTCCGTGTTGCAATCCACTTTACCGGTCGTCCTTTCACATGGCTCGCGATCCAAGCAACGGTCTGTTCCACAGTAATATCGGATTTATACCCGAAACACCCCCCTACCTCCGGGATCCTGACCCGGACATCGGAGATTGGAACGCCATATGTACCGGCGAGATCTTCCCGAATAATAAAAGGACAGATGGAACTGGACCAGCAGTCAATCGTACCATCATTCTGAAACCAGACAATGGCCCCGTGCGGCTCGATAGCGGAGCTGGAACCGAAGGGGTATACAAACTCCTCTTCGATTACCACATCCGCGTCTGTAAGGGATTTTTTAAAATCTCCTTTTTTTAAAGCATAGTGGCATGCAATATTTGTACCCTTAACCGGATGCAGCGTGGGCAGATGCCAGTACTCACCATTCTTTTCATGGATAAGCAGGGCATCTTCTTTCATCGCCTCCAACGCATCGGTGTAAACCGGAAGAGCTTTATATTCTACCTTAATCTTTTTCGCGGCTTCCCGGGCCTGGCGGGCGGTCTCGCCAATAACAGCGGCAACCGGTTCGCCGATATAACGGACTTTTTCCTTTGCCATTGGGATAATGTCTTTGATATTGTCCCCGTAACTCAGGTCACATCCCTTCCCGGTGACAACGGCAACGACCCCCTCCATCCCCTCTGCCTCGCTTGTATCGATGGAAATTATCTCAGCGTGGGCAAAATCGGGCCGCAATATCTCCGCGAAAAGCATATCAGGGAGCCTGATATCATCAATATAAATGGATGAACCCTGCGCTTTTTGGACCCCAT
>JAGLYY010000145.1 GCA_023131935.1 Spirochaetales bacterium
CGCGGGCGCTCCATAGAAGAACCCCTGGGCTATCTTTACCACAGCGCAATTCATTACGATTTGCATATTGATAATATTATTAAAGCCCGGGATATCGAAGATCTTCAGGCTGCTCTAAAAGAAACCCCATACAGCATCCTAATCAGCCGTAATGCGGAACAGGTCAAAGAAAGAATGAGTGTTTTCCCCTTTGAGATCGCTTTAGATCATTTTTTTTATCAGCAGCTCTTGGAGAGCGCGGAAAAGTTGCAGCCCGCTGACCATAAGATTACAAAAAGATTTATTGGTGTGGAAATAGACATGCAGAATATCAACTGGCTGATCCGTTTTAAAGATTTCTATAACCTCTCTTTAGAAGAAACACTTAAGTATATCATTCCTCAAGGTTACAATATTGCCATGGATAAAATTGAGCAGGCCTATAACTCACCCAATATTACAGATATGCTTTTCGAACTGATCAGGAAAAAGTATGGTGCGCTTTCAACCTTTTTAACCTCCCAGAGTTCGGGTAGATCCGCCAGGCTCATTCTTATAGAAAGGATACTGGAACAGATCATGCAATATGAAATCCGGCATGTTATGGCTGGTTACCCCTTTGCCATTGGTATAATTCTGGCTTATTTCATTTTAAAGGGAAATGAGATCAAAAAAATAATGACTATCCTCAATGCCAAACTTTATAATCTGTCCGAGGATAGAATAAAGGCGAACCTGTGATTTTTACAGCCCCGATGAAACAGTTGATAGCCGTTATCCTGGATCGGGATGCGGAAAAAGTTACCAGGGAACTGCTGTGCCAGTCCGTGCTTCATTTTATCTCCATCAAGGAAATCACCGGCGGCTGGAGCTTTCAAGTGGAACAGGTTATCCCCCGGGTTTCTGTGGCCATGATTACCGAAACCAGGAAACGGATAGAGTCGCTGCTCCAGATAAACGGAGCCTTCCCTCTTCCACAAGTCCAGCTGAATATAGATAACCTTAAACCCCTGGACATCGAAGAAACCAATAAAGAATTGGACAAAATCGCTGGTACACTGCAGAGTATAAGAGACCGGCAAAAGCAGCGGCAGCAGGAAATTCTCAAACTCGAAGAGATAAAACGTCAGCTGGATATGTTCCAGAATGTGGAAGCCATGTTTACCGCACACTCCCCATATTCCTTTATCAATATTCAGACCGGTATGGTTCTTGCGTCCCGGTATGAGTCTTTCAATTCAGCTATAAACAAACTGCCTTCGGTGTTCCTGAATTTCCCGGAAAGGGACCACCAGGTCAATTTACTGCTGATCACTATGAAGCGTGACGACTCGCAGGTAAACAAGATCCTGGATCAATTCGGTTGGATCGACATTGAATTCTCTAAAGAGTTCCGCAGCAGTAAAAAAGATATAATCAATGACCTTGAGGCCAGGCTAATAAAGCTGGAGAAAGAACAGCATAGTCTGGATAACGAGGTGCAGCAACTTATCGACAGGCACAGGCATAGATTGGAGTCCATATGGGCTAACCTGCGCCTGAATGAATTATTCTTCAAGATACAATCCTATTTCAGCAAGACCTCCCGCACCCTGCTATTTTCCGGATGGTTGCCTGCTGAGAAAAAAAAGACTCTGGAAAAGAGTATCAGAAGGATCACCGATAATCACTGCTATCTGGAATGGAATGACCCTGC
>JAGLYY010000146.1 GCA_023131935.1 Spirochaetales bacterium
GGAGCCGTTCTCGCTTTACTGGGTACCTTGAGTCAAATTCTCTATAAAGGCGTTAAGGAAGGCATAAGGAACCTGCTTAAATTGATTACCTGGTGCGGTATTTCTTCAATTATTTCCGGTATTCTTTTCGGATCGTACTTCGGTATGGGCTGGTTCAAACCCCTGTGGTTTGATTTTCACAGCATTATTTCCGGACACCCGCCACCGGGAGGTCCGGTTCACGATGTCTATGGTATACTGGTGATAACTATATATTTCGGAATCTCCATAATCGCCCTTGGTCTGGTTATTAACTGGATCAATCTATTCAATAACCGCAAATGGCTGAAGCTACTGCTGGATAAGGGGGGGGTACTGGGCGGCTGGATGTATGGCGCCGGTATCTATACGGCATTCTACTTTGTGGCTAACGATTACAAGGAGCTGCCCGAGTCCGTCCTGCTCTTCTGGATATTAGGCCTACCCGCCCTGATTATTTTTTTCAAAGGCCCGCTGGAACTGCTTCTTCATCAGGAAGAGAAGAGTAAAAGGTTCGATATATTTACCTTGATAAACTTCTTTATGGAGTGGATTGTTGAACTGCTTGAGATTTTTTCCGGTTACCTGGCCAACACCCTCTCTTTCATGCGAGTCGCCGGCCTGGGAATAGCTCATGTAAGCCTGATGATTGCCTTCTTTGAGATTGCCCGTATGGTCTCCCCTGAGGGCGGCAGTATAGGGAGCTACATGGTTCTTTTTTCAGGCAATGTTCTGGTTATCGCGCTTGAGGGTCTTTCAGCGGGGATTCAATCCCTGCGTCTTAATTACTATGAATTTTTCTCAAAATACTTCTTCGGCTCAGGTCGGGCCTATATGCCCATCTCCCTGCGGCGTAATGAATAAAAGAAAAACACACCATTAAAGGAGTAAAAGAGTGGATAGGGAAAATGTTAAAAGGGATTTTAGAAAGAAAACCAGGTTAAGCATTTTTTTGCTGGCTGCTCTGTTGATTATATTCAGCATGATAGCGGCTACTAGGAGCTATGCTGAAGATCAGAGCGAGAAAAGCGTGGAAAGCGCAGGTAGCAACTCCATTACGTCAGCGGAGCAGGCGAATGTAGCTAAATTCGGATTAATCGCCGCTGCCATCGCCTTCGGCTTCGGGGCCATCGGCGCTGGAATAGCTATTGCCAATGTAGGAGCCGCGGCAATGGGGGCTATCGCCGAAAAACCGGAAATTGCCGGTCAGGCCCTTATCTTTATTGCCCTGGCAGAGGGTCTGGTTGTTTTCGGCTTTATAACCGCTTTGATGATACTGGGTAAGATCTGATTCCAATGAAATATTTTGTTATCGGCGATGAAGATACAGTTCTGGGTTTCGGTATGGTGGGCGTTCAGGGTAGGAAAGCGGGCAATCCCGCAGAAGCAGAAGGCGCCTTCAAAAGCGCTCTGGCCGACAGCGAAATAGGAATAATAATAATAACCGAAAGGGTGGCGGAGCTTATCCGTCCCTTTGTTGATCAGTATATTTTTACCGAGCGCTTTCCCCTGATAGTGGAAATACCGGACAGGGAGGGAAAGGTTACCGGCAAAGCAGGCATTCGGGAGCTGGTTAACCAGGCAATAGGCATCAAACTATGAGAATGAAGAGTTAAAGTATGGAAACAGGCGAACAGGTTGATAATGAGCTTATCAAGGGTATAGAAAAAGATGCACGGTGTGAGGCCCAGGGCATTATAGCAGCCGCTGAAGAGGTCGCTGCCAATAGACGCACTTCCGGCAAACTGCAGCTGGATTCCATAATGAAAGAAGCTCAAGAGAGTGCAAAGCAGAGAGTTATGGAAATAAAAAGGAATAATGGCTCAACAATTGTAATGGAGACACGCCGTCTGCGCCTGAAGTTACGAGACCGGATAATCAATCAAGTACTGGGAATGGTAAAGGAAAAACTGAAAAAGATGACCCAAAACCCGGAGTACACAACGGTTCTCCAGGACTTGATCGTGGAAGCGGCTATTGGTTTGAATCTTGACCGGGCATCGGTGAATGCATCAGAGATAGAAAGAGACAAGATAAATGGCCAAACTATCAAACGTGCAGAAAAAGAGCTTAAAGCTCTCACCGGCAGGGAGATCCGCCTGGAGATTGCGTTAGCCCCCCCCCTGCCTGGCCAAGGGATTGTGCTTACTTCCACGGATAAGCGGATTGCCTTTAACAACCAGGTAACCACCAGGCTGCTCCGCTATCAATCGGAAATTAGAAAAATGATAAGCAGAGAATTATTTAATGAGAATAAAGAGAAT
>JAGLYY010000147.1 GCA_023131935.1 Spirochaetales bacterium
CTTTCTTTATAGAAGTTCCCATGGTAAAAATTTTAATTAACTGGGAGATTAAAAAAAATGGGAAGATTTAAAGATTATTCTTATGAACAGACGGTTTTTTTACCTATTAATTTTTCAAGACAGGTTTTACCTGGAACGTTTGAGTACACATTGCATAATTTAATAGATAATGAACTTGATGTAAGTATCTTTGAGGAACGTATCCATAATGAAGGAGCATCGAAATGGAAAGACAGTTTGTTCCATCAGATTTTACGATCCCATTGCGAATTGAGACGCCAGACTATATCCTCCGGAAATTAACCACGGAAGATGTTGAACAAGATTTTGAAGCAGTCATGTCGAGTAAAGAGAGTTTACGGCAGATTTTCTGTGCACATGATAACTGGCCTGCTGACGATATGACATTACAAGATAATTATAACGATTTGAAAGAACATGAAGACGAATTTGATCAGCGAACAGGTTTTACCTATACTGTGGTGACAGTGGATGAGCAGACCTGTCTCGGATGCGTGTATATCTATCCCTGGTTTGGCAAACAGTACGATGCTCGCGTGTATTATTGGGTCCGTGACAGTGAGAAAGCACGAGGACTCGACGAGAAACTTCGCGATTTCCTCCGTCATTGGCTGCATGAGGCATGGCCTATCCACAATCCGGTATTTCCTGGCAAAGATTTGTCATGGGAAGAATGGGAGGCATTTACGCAAATCTCTCGAAGCGAAAGCCAGTGAGAATTCTTCCCTGTAAAGCTCAGGAAGTCTCCTCGAGATGTTCCTGTTGCTGTTACCGGGTTTCAAGATGGTTATCATAGTCGTTCGATCTAACGAAATTTAATGGAGAAAACATGTTAAATCAAAAAAAATTGCTAATTTTACAATTATTATTATTGATTCTATTTAGTTGCGTTAGCACATCAAAAGCAACCATAGAATTCGGAAATTTTGAATCCGGTGTCTACAGAAATAATTTTTTCAACCTAACAGTTAAAATCCCGGATTCTTGGTATGTAGTAGATGATAAGAGTAGAATTGAACTGATGAAGGAAGGCATTAAGCTTATCGCTGGGGATAATGATAGTTTAAAGGCGGTATTTAATGCCGCTGATCTAGAAAACTTAAATTTATTAACAGCATCAGAATATCCAACAGGAGCTCCTGTTTCTTTTAATCCATCATTTATTATAATGGCAGAAAAAGTGGAACATTTGCCGGGCATAGTTAAAGGTAAAGATTATCATTTCCACACTAAAAAACTTATAGAATCAAGTGCTGTTAGCGTATCTTATTCAAATGAAATATATGAAGTTCAACTTTGTAGGGGACATACTTTTGACGTAATGGAATTAGAAATCAATATTGGTAAAATAAAAATTTTACAAAAACAGTACGCAGCTATAATAAATGGCTATGCTCTATTATTTGGTTTAACATATTCGAACGAAATGGAACTTGGGAAACTGAATAATATTATTCAAACTATTGAACTTGATTAATAAATATAACTATATCTATGTAGTCCCTTTTGTGCAGGACAATGCCAAGCAGGAAATATTTTTGAAGACTATTTTCCCGGGTAGAACTTACACCAAGAAATACTTAAGGGAGGAGGGCTGATATGGAAAAGAACAATGATATATTTGAGCCCATAGATAATGAAGAAAAAGAAATAATAAGATCAATCGAAAATAACCCCCTGTTTATTTTACAGTAGGTTCTACACCTTAATCCCCCTATAAATCTGTCTTATACTCTGGGCTCATTATAGTCCGTTTTCACCAGAATATGCATGAAAAGGAGAATTTTGTGCAAAAATACACAATAATAGTATTCTCAATAGTAATAATTTTTTACTTAATCTCATGCTCGGAGGGACGTGTTGTGAACAAGAGGGCCTATAATAAACTTTCAACAGAAGAAGAAAGAGTCATTGTCAATAAAGGTACAGAGGCGCCATTCAGTGGGAAATATAACAACTTTTTTGAAAAGGGCTCTTACCACTGCAAACGATGCAATGCACGGCTTTATAGTTCAGACGATAAGTTTGCATATTCTTGTGGATGGCCAAGCTTTGATGATGAAATCAAAGGAGCTATTAGAAGACAAAAGGATGTTGATGGAATAAGAACCGAGATATTGTGTGTAAATTGTGGAGCACATTTGGGCCATATTTTTGAGGGAGAAGGAGTTACAGAAAAGAATACAAGACATTGTGTCAATTCCATCTCGTTGACATTCGTACCGGCGAAAGAAAACCCTAACATTACAAAAGCCTACTTTGCAGGAGGATGTTTTTGGGGTGTAGAGCATTTCTTTGAGCATAAGGAGGGTGTTATTTCTGCAATGTCAGGTTATATGGGAGGTGATCTCGAAAATCCCTCCTATCAAGATGTAAGTTATGGAAGTACAGGTCACTTAGAGGTTGTGGAAGTAACATATGATATAAACAAAGTGAGTTATGAAAATCTTGCCAAGTTTTTCTTTGAGATTCATGATCCAACACAAGCTAATGGGCAGGGCCCGGACATTGGCGAACAGTATCTATCCATAATATTTTACAATAATGAAGATGAGAAGATGACTGCTCATAACTTGATCGATATCCTCAAAAATAAAGGATATCAAGTCGTAACAAAAGTACTCCCTGCCAGTACCTTTTGGAAAGCTGAAGAGTACCATCAAAACTACTACAATAAGAACAAAAAGGAGCCTTACTGTCATAGGTATACAAAGAGGTTTTAATTCAGCCGCATATGTCAATGCGGCTTCCGATTGTTTAGTTATAATTGAGGGCGCAGGGTATTAAATGAAATGATTAGTATTACACAAAAAGAAGCTAGGGAATACCTTCTAAAATATCAAAATCTTTATAATCCAAGACAAATAAGTTCAGATGAAGATATTGTCAGCTTTATTCGAAAAATTGGATGCATTCAATATGATCCACTCAACAAGATTGCGAGAAACGCAGATTTGGTTCTTCAAAGTAGATGTAAAAACTACTCAGAACAAACGCTTTATCGTTTGCTTTATGATAAGCGAAAACTACTGGATGGTTGGGATAAAAATATGTCAATCTGGTCTGTGACATATTGGCCATATTTCAACCGAAAGAGATTGAGCCATATAAACAGGTATCAAAAAAGGTTCAATGAGTATAAGAAGATTGAGACAGAAATAATAAAAAAGATAAAAAAACGGATGTGTTAACTCAAAAGACGTTATCTGTAATCACAAAGTAAATTGGTCATGGGATATGACTGATGCTTTGATTAGGTGTTTCTCCGATTTTTCTAAATTTCTAATTGTTAAAAGGATTTCTTTTTCAAACATAGTAGATAAAGATAAGCTGAATTGGATGAAGAAATGTGTATAATAAGAATTTGCACCAGATTTGGTTACTGTCATGCTCTACCACGATTGAACTTGGAACTAAAATAGAAAGGAGTTTAGAAAATGGATGAAATTTTTCCAGAACCAATTAGGAAGTTACCAGAGGCTGATATTCCTTTAAATGGAATAAAAGCATATCTGTCGCAATCTGAGCATCATCAACTTCTTTTCATGCAATTTGAAAATGATGTAGATTTACCGGAACACGCACATGCTGCTCAGATAGGATTCATTCTTGAAGGAAAAATTGATTTAATCATAGAAGGAAAAAAGCAATCTTATACAAAAGGTGATCGGTATTACATTCCGACGGATGTTAAACACTCCGCGAAAATTTATGCTGGATATGCGGATATTACCTTTTTCGACGAGGCATCTCGATATTCAGCAAAGGAATAATATAAATACACAATTCATAACAACGCCATGCACTCAGAAGGGCAGGGCCATGGCGTTTATATGTTTTTTACCAAGTGGTGTGTTTATTCAATATCAGCGAAGTGGATACGTGGGTTTCTTCTTGGTGCATCTTGCGATGTATTGGGCTATCCGCCAGCAGTTCTTTCCGCTCAGGATGCTTTTGATCTTCTCGCCAGTAGCTCATCACTGGAGTCCTGTGTGGGATCCGGATTCAAGGTTCCCCTCTTAATGGTTTTTCGGGTGATAGTGGATCCAAACCCCCCGGAGGGCTTCAAACTCCTCAAGCAGTTTCTTTTCAAGATCATGGGCTATGTTGTTGCCTTCGGATACGGTTATATTTCCATCGACCCCTAATTCAAGGTTGACGACGATGTAGGGCCCTATGCGGTGAATAACGAGATCTTCTACTGCCTCGGCTCCCGGGACCCGGGTTGCCGTCTCCCTGATCCTTTCTTTCAGTTCTCTCCCCGGCTGCGTGCCTATCAGGTTACCCGCGGTTTCCCGGATTATTTGTAACCCGGTAAGGACGATGACAACAGATACAACCGTCCCCGCGATCGGGTCAAAAAGAGGGAAACCCAGATTGGACAGGAGAATACCACCTGCGGCACCGGTACTCGCGAAGATGTCGTTTCTGTGGTCATAGCTGATGGCAAGGAGAATCGGGTTTTCCGTTAGTTTCCACAGATGCCTTGTAAAGATCGTGAGAATAATTTTGATGATGATGGTGCCTACGGCGATTCCGAGGATTAGAAGAGACCCTCTTTCACCGGCCTCCCTGCCCGTCGCGATAAGGAAGGTCCGGTTCACGGAACTACCGAAGATCGTAAGTCCCGTGGTGATAATAAACGCGCCAACCACAATGGCCGCGATATGTTCATATTGCCGGTGGCCATACCGGTGTCCCTCATCCGGTGGTTTATCGGCGAATTTCATAAAGATTTTTACCACCAGATTGTAGACCACATCGGAAACTGAGTTAATTCCGTCGGCGAGCAGGGCGGAACTCTGTCCCAAAATTCCGAATACCGTTTTTACAAGCGCAAGTATGATGTTGGAGGTGAGCCCCAGGTTTATGGCGAGAGCGCTTCTCCGCTGCCTTAATGGAGAATCCATGGCTATACACCACCATATTTTATCCCGATTGTCAATTGATGCTGCTTTGGGTATGCTTCAACAATGGCATCTCCGAGAGCCCTTCTCATTAACCCTCCGGTCTACGATTTCGCGCTTTTCGACCTTTTTTTAAAACCTTACGGCCTTCTCCGGATCGGAAGGTGGCTCGAGGATGGAGGCTATTCAGTCGATCTGGTTAATGCTCTGGATTACCGTGATCCTGAATCTGCGTCATTACCTGGGTTTCCACATAGACAGAAAAACGGTACCGGGAAATTTTTCCGGCAGCGGCTGCGAAATCCTGTGCTGGCAAAGGTAACAGATCGAAGTTATGCCCGTTATGGAATACTGCCCGAGGTATTTAAAAAAAGGATTAAGCGGATAAACCCGGACATCGTCCTTGTTACTTCCGGTATGACCTACTGGTATCCCGGAGTGGTGGAGGCGGTAGAGGTTGTCCGGGAATCCCATCCCGGGGTGCCTGTCATCGTTGGGGGAGTTTACAGCACCCTCCTGCCCAGCCATTGCTTGAAGGTTACCGGTGCCGATTATATTGTTTCCGGAGAGGCGGAACTCCATCTCCCCGCGATTCTAAAAAAGCACGGTCTTCCGGTGCCTCCAGGCACTCCAGGGAGGGACCTTCTGATGGTCCCGGAATTGCTTTCCGATGCCGCGGTTATCCGGCTGAACGATGGATGTCCCCTGCGCTGCGATTACTGTGCTTCTCATATCATCTGCCCTGCCTTTAAAAAAGGGGACGCGGAGGAGGCTTTCCGGGTAGTACGGGAACTTCATGAAAAACTCGGTACGAGAAATTTCGCCTTTTACGATGATGCCCTCCTTGCTTCCGGGGACAGGGTGCTTATCCCCTTTTTGGAACAGTTGATCGATGCTGCCTTTGACATACGCTTTTTTGTTCCCAACGCCCTGCACTTATCTCTTTTACATGAAAAGACAGCCTTTCTTATGAAAGAGAGCGGATTTCAGGAGATCCGGCTGGGTTTTGAGAGTTCCGACGATGATTTTCACATTCAACATGACAGGAAGTACCGGCAGGATGATTTTCCCCGGGTCATAAAATTTCTAAAAAGAGCGGGGTTTGCTCCCAAAGAGATTGGGGTTTATATACTCGCGGGGCTCCCTGGACAAAGGATAGAGGAGGTGGAAGCTTCAGTTCGATATGCTTCATCTTTCGCGGTGAAGGTCTGTCTTGCCAGGTATTCTCCGGTACCCGGAACATCACTCTGGCAGCAGGCTGTCAATTCCTGCGATCTCCCCCTCGAAGAGGAGCCTTTATTCCATAACAACACCCTTTTCCCGTTAAACTGGTCCGGTTTCAGGAGAAAAGATCTCCATGAGTTGAAAGAGCTGGTTCGTAAGTTAAACTTAAAGATGGGATAAGCAGGAGTAATGGATCGTAAGATATATGTTGTTGGGGATATTCACGGTTGTTATCGTGAAATAGTCGCTCTTGAAAAACTCATTTCCAGAGAAGCGAAGGATCAGGGGGTACATCCTTTCATTCTCTCAGTCGGGGACCTTATTGACCGTGGACTTGAGAGCCGGCAGGTGGTGGAGCACTTTGCCCGGGGGATGAAGGAGGGGACACACGGAGTTGTTGCCGGCAATCACGAAGTGATGTTTCTGGAGGTTATCGGCGCGTTCCGTCCGGACCTGTTCGAGGCTGCTCTTGAACGGGGAAGTACTATCCCTCTCTGGTACACAAGCCTGCTTGATCAGTGGAAACGGAACCAGGACAGCTTTTTACGCAGAGGTATGAATTACGAAGCGGTAAAAGCGGGGGCTTACCGGAACTGGGCTTACCAGGGGGGGGAAGAGACCCTTGTCTCCTTCGGGAACAGGTCTTATGCCGGTATCGATCATCTGCCGATTGATGCGGTGCGGCTGCTTATGGACCTCCCGATCTACTGGCAGAATGAAGCTATCGTCATAACTCATGCTCTTGCTGAACGGGAGGATCTTGCAATCCTGCGAAAGGCGGTGAAAGACAGTGGTCTGGTTGAAAATGGGGACCTTGCACGTGCGGTATTCAGTGCCATCTGGAACCGGCACGCTTCATTAACACCTCCCGATTCCCAACGTCTTCATATTTCAGGTCACACACCGGCGGAGAAGCCTGCCATGAGCAAGCCCCGGCGGCGTATCATGATCGACACAGCCTGTGCTTTTGGTTATTACCTTACTGCCTGGTCTTCAGTTACCGGGAAATTCCTTTCTGTAAAAAAGAGCTGAGTTTCTCTGGTATTATTCTGTCGCGAATCCTCAATTTGTGCCTTTCGATTCCCATGGCCCTTGCCGTCAGGTGGTCCAGCATGTCCGAAAGGGCATTTTCCGGGTCTGCCTCCCGATTCAGGATCCGGTAAACCGTTGTAGATACCGGGAGCTTCAATTTATGGGTTTCCGCGATACCTATGACGTGGTAACAGGCGACTACCCCTTCAGGCAGGTATCCGATCCGATTGATATTGGCAAGGATATCCGGCATTCCTTGAAAACCGGCAAGGATATCTTTCAGGATGATCTCTCTTCCGAACCGTCTGTTCCTGCCGTGGCGGCTCCGGCAGGTAACATCTAAATCCCCGATTCCGGCAATTGATGTAAAGGTCTCCGGATGGGTGGCTCCGAGGGCCCGCCCGATTATCTGTATCTCGATCAGCCCCGCCGCAAGCAGGAAAGACTCGGTGTTATCACCGAATCGATCCGATTTTTCAAGGAGGGCATCCAGTATCCCGAAAGCGATGGCGATAACATTTTTAACAGCCGCCGCTACCTGCACTCCAACCACATCCATAGAGGAAAAAACGAGGAGATCCTGGGTGGTAAGAAGCTTTCGGAACAGGATAGAGTTTTTCCCGTTCAAGGAAGCGCTGATGAGCCCAGTGAGTTTTCCCCTGGCTACCTCTTCGGCATGACTGGGTCCTGAGATGTACACAAGGTTCTTTTGATAAGACCCTGGCAGGTGCTTTTCCAGAGTCCGGGTAATGAGTTCAGCTCCCGATCCGGTATCAATGAAGCCCTTGGTCAGGACCCCGATGAGGGTCCGTCCTTCCATGATGTCGGGGACGTGGATGAATTTTTTTAACGTGTCAAGGATATAAAGGGAGGGGGTCGCGATGATGAGGAAGTCCTGCCCTGCGGCTGCTTCGGTAATGTCCACGGTTGCCCGAACCGAACCGGGAAGCTGTACTCCCGGCAGGTACCGGTCATTCCGGTGGCGGCTGTTGATATCTTCTACAACATCCTCCATCACATCCCACATGAGGACCCGATGGCCGTTATCCCCGAGGTGTTTCCCGATAGCGGTTCCCCAGGCCCCGGCGCTGATTATCCCAACCTTTTTCTCTTCCACATCTATCTCTCTTTGAATTTTGCAACGAGGTTTTCAAATTCATCAACCCTTTCCCCAATCATATCGATCCCGGCCTGCCAGAAATCAGGCTTCTCGATATCGAATCCCGCTCCACCGGTGATGGTGATAGCGCTTTCCCGTCCGGTCATCTTCAGGATGTTACGATACTGTTTGGCAAAGGAGGGGCCCTCCTTCCTGTAAAGGGCATAGAGGCCAAGGCCGAAGAGCAGGCCAAAGGCGTAGGGGAAATTATAAAAGGCCAGATTCTGACTGTAATAGTGTCCCTTTACCGCCCACATATAGGGATGCAGGAGTTCGGGATCCAGGGTATCGCCGTAGGTAGCTTTCTGGGCTTCGATCATCAATCCGCTGAACTCTTCCGGGGAAAGTTCTCCTTTTCGCCGGTTTTCGAAAACCTTTTCCTCGAATTTGAATCGGGAGAGAATATCTACAATCACCTGGGTAGTATCCTGAAGGAAGGCTTCGATGATGTTCATTTGTTCCTTCTCTTCGGTTTGAGATATGGCGCCATCAAACACGATACTTTCAGCAAAAATGGAAGCGGTTTCCGCAAGGGTCATGGGATAATCCCGGTGGATGTGAATATCTTCCTTAAGGACATGATGGTGGTATCCATGTCCCAATTCATGGGCGACAGTGGTTACATCACTGAAAGAACCGCCAAAGTTGCAGAGGATCCTGCTTTCTCCCGTAAGGGGGAAGCTGATGCAGTAAGCCCCTCCGACCTTTCCATCCCTGGGCCGGGCGTCGATCCAGCGGTTTGTAAAGGCATTCCGGGCAAAATCCCCTAATTCCGGAGTAAAGCCGGTAAACAGTTTAACGATAAAGTCTTCGGCATCGTCGAAATTCCAGGTTTTCGTTGAAGCTCCAACCGGGGCAAAAAGATCATAAAAGGCAAGTTTGTTAAGCCCTAACGCTTTCGCTTTTGCTTTCAGATATCTGTGGAAGAGGGGCAGGGACCCATCCATCACCTGGATGAGGGATTCGAGGGTTTTTTTACTGATCCTGGATTGAATAATGGAACGATGGAGGCTGTTCTCGTAGTGCCGCCG
>JAGLYY010000148.1 GCA_023131935.1 Spirochaetales bacterium
TTCTCACGAACAGATCGATCGGCATCATGGGCAAGGTTCCGAAGCTGGGTAACGGTTTTTCTCTCTCCGGTTTGTTCATCCCAAAGGATACTGGCGGTAGATGAGATAGTGGAGTGCATCCTGCCCCAGGCGTCCCCGCCGGATCGTGAGAGATCGGCAGCAAGGTTTTCTTCAGCGGGAGTCATCTGTTTCTCCTGGAGGAGCAGCTGTTCTCTCAGAAAGAACTCCACCTTCTTAAGTGTTTCGCTGCCTGAGATGAGTGTTTCCATTACTCTTCTGTCTCTTTTGTCATCTTTCAGATCCGCAAGGTTGTTCCTGAAGTTGACCAGGGCTGTTTCGAGGGGTACCGCCTTCTCTTCGAGAAATCCGAGCTCTTTTAGTGCCGTCGCGTCCCGTGTATCCGTTGAGTACCGGGTATATGCGTAGGAACCGAGGTTTTCATAGAGATCTCCGACCTCGTTATATTTATTGATAAATTCTTCGAGCCAGGTTTTAGGGTCGGATTTCCTCTTTTTCCCATCATCGATAATGATCTGCACCTCTTCAATGAGAGCGATCAGCTTCTTCTTGCTGTTTTTATAGTTGTCGTCGTCAAAACCCTTGTAAACAGGATTCAAATCCCATAGGGGCAAAGTGTTAGAGCCAGGGGCCATTTCCATCCTCCCATACATTGATATCTTCTTCAGTAAAAAAAAGCTGAATTTCCCGATCGGCGCTTTCGGCAGAGTCGGAAGCGTGGATCAGATTTTTTCCCGTTACAATTCCTAAATCTCCCCGAATTGTCCCGGGATCCGCCATATCGGGATCAGTTGCCCCGGCAAGTTTCCGCAAGGCAGGAATAGCGTTTTCCCTTTCCAGGACCATCGTGATAACCGGACCGCTGATCATGTATTCGATAAGAGATTCGAAAAAAGGTTTTCCCCGGTGTTCTTTATAATGGGTCTCAGCCAGTTCCCGGCTCATGGTGATCATCTTCATGGAAATGATATGAAAACCTTTCTGTTCAATTCTTATAATAACCTCGCCGACCAGCCGCCGCGGAAGGACTCCCGGTTTCAGCATGGCAAAGGTGCGCTCAACGGCCATCTATTACCCCTTCTTATCATGTTCTTAATTATAGTCGCAGATCATAGTACCCTGTTGGTTTAACTCACGCAAGGCTGATGTTTTCCTATTTCCATAAGATCTTTTTTCATGCTAAAGTGATGATCAATCAAATATCTTAAATCCTGGTGGTACACGTGAACACCCGTAAACTATTTCTTCTGATTTACATGCTCCTCCCCCTGTCTCTGGCCGCGGGGCTTGATGATACAACCCCGCAATTGAAACCTGGTACCCCGGTAAATGGGATCATCCTCCTCGACCAGGAGATTAACTTTACGACCTTTCGGATCCGGGTTCCTGAAGACGCCTGGAGTTATCGTATCAGCATCGAGAATTCCAGGGCAGACCTCGATCTTTATATTAAATATGAAAGCAAAATAGAAAATTACAATGAGGTGGATCACTTCAGTACCACCGACGACTTCAACGAAGTCCTTTTCCTCTCTCAACTGGGGGAATATCCGATTCAGCCAGGGGAATATTACCTTGATGTGGTCTACCAGCGGCGGAGACCCCCTGTTTATAATGGAAAGGAGATGTCTGAAATCCCTTTTACCATCAAATTTGATCTTGTTACCGGGAGTTCAGTCCAACTGATCTTACCGGGAGAGCCGGTGACTATGACATTAGATCCCTCTAGGGGAATGTTTCAGGTATATAAGGTGGAGGTCCCCCCCAAAACAAGGACAATGCGGATTGACCTTTTTAATACCATTGGGGACATCGATCTTCTCGTTAGCAGGACAGAGGGAAGTTTTTCCTGGGATACAGCGGATTACGCGAGCGAAAGTTTTGTTGGCAATGAAAATATGCTCATCACAAAATACTCATCCACCCCCCTTCAAGCTGGTATTTATACCATTGTAGTTGTCGATCAGGTTGGCGCGGACTCTCCGGAAGAGGTATCCATGTATATCGGTTTTGATGAGGATCCTCCGGAATTCTTAAAAAAGATTCCCGCAATTCCCGATTCTGATAATCCGCAGGAAAACAGTTTGTATGCCACCATTGAGGTAATCGCCGATGCCGGCAAGGGTTCCGGATGTCTTGTCTCGCCCGATGGCCTCTTTCTTACAAACTGGCATGTTGTACAGTCCGATTCGGGGAAACCTTCACAGAAGATTTTTGTGGGGGTGAATCTCTCCTTTTTTGATCCACCGGCAGAATTGTTCCGGGCGGAGTTTGTAGCCTGGGATGAATCACTGGACCTGGCCCTGCTCCGGATAACCGGGGGAATTTACGGGCAGGAACTTCCTTTTGGTTTCCGTTTTCCTTATCACCGGATTTCCCGGGGAGAATTCCCCGGAATAGCCCAACCCATCTCGATCATCGGTTTTCCAGGTATTGGAGGGACCGGTTCGCGCGCCTCTGTGTCCCTCACCAGGGGGATCGTGACCGGGTATGAACGGACCCCTTTTGGAATCATCATAAAAACTGACGCTGAGATAAATGGCGGCAGCTCGGGAGGAGCGGCCCTGAATATCTACTGGGAACTTATCGGCCTGCCCACGAGTGTTGTCGGAGAAGATGCCGGACAACTTGGATATATCTACCCTGTGAATCTGCTGCCGGAAGACTGGCTGCGGATGATCGATCAGAGACAAGAAGTGAGTGGATATTAATTAGTCCTTCGATTACCGGTTGGGTCCCGTTAAAACTGGGATTTTAATTCCTCTTTCATGCCTGTAAGGGCTTGTTGATACTGGCTCTGTAGTTTTACCAGGTTTTCCTTCAATAGCGCCCTGAACTCGGGGTCCTGATCTGGTTCGAGATGAACCGGCTCGCCAAACTGCTGGGAAATATTCGCCTCTTTCTGCCGGAGTCTCGGAGCAAATTGAGCGGATAGCTGCTCCTCGAGGACTTTCTGGTTCTCGAGATACTGTTGAAAGAACTCAGATACTTGAGAAAAAACAGCCTTTAATTCACCTTTCTTTCCGAGGATGAGGGTGATTCCCTCCTGTACCCGGGCAAGCGAATCGGTAAATTCGGGACTATTCGGAAGAACGAGATTTGCGAGAAGGACCTCAAGGGCCCCCTCTCTCCGCCATTTCTGCTCTTCCTTATCCCCCTTTTTCAGGGCCGCGGACAGATCGAGGTCTGAGTTCATCTTGAGATATTCGGAGATCAGTTTCTTCCCCTCATCCCTCATGTTATTAGCATGCAGGACTTTTTTATCACTTTTTATGTCCTGGGTCCGCTCGAGAGCGATTTCCAGGGCAGATTTTATTTTACTCATCTTTTTACTCCTTACCGGTAGGTGACAGAATACTCAATTAGTTCATCGAGTAAGAGGAACCGAATAAGGGGAATCCTGAACACCGCGGTGTTTCCTTCAATCTTCCCCCCCTCTTGTGAAAGAATGGTCCCCTCCGGATGGATCCGGATTTCTATAAAGGAGGTTTTCAAACTTCCAATTTTTTCATTCCCGAGGATGTATTCCATCATCTCAGTGTATTCCGCTTCGCTGATCCCTTCATTGGCAGCGGGACCAAAACTTTCAAAGATCGGGGTTTGCAATGATGGATTTACCGAGGCGATCTCCTGGAAATTTTCCCTGTTGAGACGCACATGCAGAGTGGTTTTCCCGTTTTCCTTAGTCAGAGTGACGGCACTGGATACCGTGTTTTCCTCCGCGAAGACAGCGGTTATATCATCAAATCTTAAGGTGCCGGCCAGTTTTCCCGGATCGGGGACGGAAAGGTCCATGACCTGTACATGCCCCCGCTTTTCGAAACCCTCCCGGATTTCATCCAGTTTAAATATACCTTCATCGGTATCCACCGAATCATCACCGGTAACAACCGCGAGTTCATTAAAAATCTCCGACAGGAAAGGTTCAACTTCCACGGAAAAATCAATATGTCCCGATCCATTCGCTTTCAGGTAAATATCCTGTTTAACTACACAGGATATGAAAAGGCCGGTAATCAGTATAAAAACGCAAAGATTAAACAAACTCTTTCTGACATGCATGTAAAGCAATCCTCCAAAGCACATAAAGCCGATATACATCTAACTATAGCAGGTAAAGGGGCGCGATTCAATTCCAGCAATTCCATTCTTCCTCTGTGGCAAAAATTCATGTTCGTTTGAAGTAAGAAGCCACAGAGCACACAGAGAAAAGGGGAGATAGCTTAGGGCATAGCACCCTCAAGCAATAGTCCTGGTCCCTGGTAAATATCATAAAAAGCAACTTGGTGCCTAAGTCTGCGTGTGGTGAACATGCAGGGCATATAGGTGTGAAGTTTTTTCTTCTTCTTTTCTTTCCCCCACTCCATTCTTCTCTCTGTGCTCTCTGTGGCAAGATTCTTGTTCGTTTGAAGATAAGAGGCCACGGAGCACACAGAGAATGAGGAGAGGGGGTGTTTGTTTTCTTCAGATATATTGATATATCGTCATCAGGATTGCCAATATTGTGACGCCAAGACCTATTGCCCACTGTAGGCCTGTGAATCGTTTATTCATGTCTTCGAATCGTTTATCTACTGATTCGAATCGCTTGTCAACCGCTTCAAAACGTTCGCGCATTATGGTTATTACTTCTTTTAAATCGCTGCGTATTTCGTTTGTTACTTCCTCATGTCTTTGCTTTTCCACCAGATTCTCTGTAAGCAAGAGAATAAACCGGTGAAAGGACTTTGGATTCTTTACCTCCACCGCCTCGCTGAGTTCTTCTTCCAGTAACTGTCCTAATGATTCCACTGTCATCTCCTGTAATTGTAGCCGCTTCTACTGTATATGACAACGGTTTCTACCATTTTACTTCAAGCTGGTTAATTTATTCTCTCCGCGGTCTTCTTCTTCTTTCCTTTCTCCCCCCTTCCATTCTTCCTCTGTGACCTCTGTGGCAAAATTTTTTATTCGCTTGAAGATAAGCAGCCCCGGAATACAGGCTTGTCCTCTGCCGGGGTACCGGCTATAGTGGTGGGACTTGAGGTAGCCGGGTGAAAGTCAGGAAGGATAATGGGGAAAATGGGAAAAAGTGCCGGAGAATGGGGGAGTTATACGAGATCCTCGCTTTTTTTGGGGCCCTCTGCATGTTCTTCGCGACCCTGGAATATCTCTTCCCGAAGCCCATCCCCTTCATGCGTCTTGGCATCGCGAATATTCCGATTCTTCTTGCCCTTGATATCTTTCCCTTCGCCGGTGTGATGTTAATAACCCTGATCAAAGTTCTCGGCCAGGGACTCATCAACGGGACTCTCGCCTCTTATATCTTTCTTTTCTCCGCGACAGGATCAATAACAAGCGCTCTGGTGATGATTGGGGCACGCAAACTCTTTGGAAGCCGGATAAGTCTCGTGGGGATCAGCGTTTTGGGGGCCCTGGCGAGTAATCTGGTGCAGACCTTCTTTTCAGTAGTATTCATCTTCGGATCGACAGCGTGGATCATTATCCCCTACTTCCTTGGAGTAGGTTTCGTCTCAAGCATCGCCGTCGGGCTTTTCGCGGAAAGATTTGCCCGGAAATCAGCCTGGCTTCAGTCAGTACGGAGGTACTATGTCCCCGTGGATTCTTAAGGAAGGGACCCCCCCGGTAATTCTCTTTCTTGCCGGGCTGCTGATCATACCCCCTTTCTTCCTTCAGCAGGACCTTTTAATAAAGGGGGGGCAGGTTCTCCTTTTTGCCTTCCTCGCTATCGGGGCAGGCAAACGGTTAAAACCCCTCTACTTCATCATCCTTGCCGGGTCGATCACCTTTTTTGAGCTGCTCCTGCCGGTGGGAAAGGTCCTTCTCTCTGTTGGCCCCCTGATTATAACCGCCGGATCCCTTGAACGGGGTTTGCTCAAAGGGTTCACCATCGTTGGCCTTGTTTTTATCTCCCTTTTCACCATCCGGCGGGACCTTACCCTCCCGGGGGCCTTGGGGGGCCTCTTAGGCAGGGTGTTTTTCTATTTTGAATTGATATTCACCGCCCGGAGCAGGGTCAATCCAAAGGCATTTATCGCTTCCCTCGATACCATTCTCTTTGAACTGCATCCTCCCGGATCACATGAAAGGGGAGCCGCCGGCTTCGACGCCCCCGGAACAGGTGATCTCGTGGGTCAAAATAGAACCCGACCGGCAGGGATTGTGTTTCTTGGGGGTCTTGTTGCACTGAACTGGGGGCTTCTTTTCATTAGTATTTCCTGAAGGTGGTACAGCGCAAATGGCTCGGCTAATAATCAGTTGACTGGTCTTGTGATGTTAAAGCATAATATCTTAGGGGTTGGATGGGGGTTTGATGATGAAGTTTGATGTTACGGTACCGAAGCGGAAGATTGCTGAGTTTTGTAAACGGAAACATATCCGATGTTTGTCTTTGTTTGGCTCAGTTTTGCGTAATGATTTTTCGCAGAGTAGTGATATTGACATGCTTGTTGAATTTGAACCTGAGTATGTACCGGGTTTTTTCGATTTGGTCGAGATGGAAGAAGAGCTTTCTTCTATGTTTGGCGGGCGTAAGGTCGATTTGAGAACTCCCAATGACTTGAGTAGGTACTTTCGTGATGATGTGCTAGCGGAGGCGGAGGCTGTGTATATTGAAAGCTGATTTGGTTCGTGTTCATCATATGTTGGATGCAATCCGTGAAATATTGGAGTTTTCTACTGATAAAACACGGCTTGATCTGGATACTGATCGGATGTTGTGTCTCTCGCTTGTCCATCTATTGGAGATTATTGGTGAGGCTGCCGTTGCAGTATCTTCAGAGTTCCGAGAGAAATATCCTCAAATCCCTTGGAGTGGGATTGTTGGGATGCGTAACCGGCTTATTCATGGCTACTATGACATAAACCTAGATATTGTCTGGGAGACCGTTAAAGAGAATATTCCTGAACAGATTCCCGGGGGGGCCTGTGTAAATAACCGTTAGCGTGGCTTTCGAGCGTTCAGGCACCTGGTATATAGCCATTATAACCTTAATAACGGGGAAAATTATGAGTCGTATAATAAAAGATGAAAGAATGAAAGTCGCTGTCCACGGTGCCCCAATAGGAGAAAAAAATGTCTAACAATGCAAATAAAACAAATAAATCTTATAAACTTGAAACATTAGCAATCCACGCCGGGCAGGTGGCCGATCCCACCACTGGGGCAAGAGCGGTACCCATTTACCAGACCACATCGTTCCAATTTGAAAACAGTCAACATGCGGCCGACTTATTCGCTTTAAATGAATTCGGAAATGTTTATACCCGGATTATGAATCCAACCAACGACGTATTGGAAAAAAGAATCGCCGCCCTGGACGGAGGCATTGGCGCATTAGCCGTTGCCAGTGGTCAGGCAGCTATTTCCTGCGCCCTGTTAACTCTTGCCGGGAACGGTGACGAAATCGTCGCCAGTGAAAACCTGTATGGCGGTACCCATAACCTGTTTAAACATACCTTTAAACGTTTCGGCGTTACCGTTCACTTTGTACCCGGCAATGAACCCGAAGCCTTTAGAAAAGCCATTACTCCCAAAACAAAAGCCATATATACTGAAACTATCGGCAATCCCAGCTTATGCGTTGCCGATTTTGAAGCCTTAGTAGAAATCGCGCGCAGCAATGGTATTCCCCTGGTGGTGGATAACACCACCGCCCCTTACCTCCTGCGCCCCATCGATCATGGTGCCGATATCGTTGTCTATTCCGCCACCAAGTTCATCGGTGGACACGGGACCTCCATCGGCGGTTTGATCGTGGATTCGGGAAAGTTCGATTGGACCAACGGTAAATTCCCGCTGCTTGCAGGCCCTGACCCGGAATTCCACAACCTTGATTTCGTCGAGCATTTCAAAGATGCCGGTAACATTGCCTTTATACTTAAAGCACGTATTGCCTTGCTGCGTGATCTGGGACCCGCCTTAGCGCCCGTTAATGCCTTTTTGTTCCTGCAAGGCATGGAAACCCTTCATTTGCGTATGGAGCGTCATTGCGAAAACGCACTAAAAGTTGCCAAACACCTGGAAAATCATCCAGCAGTAGAGTGGGTGAATTATCCCGGGCTTGAATCCAGCCCCCAGAAACCCAAAGCCGATAAGTACCTGCCCAAAGGTGCCGGTGGTATCGTTGGATTCGGAATCAAAGGTGGTGTCGATGCCGGGAAACGGTTCATCGACAGCTTGCAGTTAATTTCCCATTTAGCCAATATCGGTGATGCAAAATCACTGGCCATACATCCCGCCGGAACCACACACCAACAGTTAACACCCGATGAACAACTCGCCGCCGGAGTAACGCCTGATTTTATCCGGCTTTCCATAGGAATTGAAAACGTCGTAGATATCATCGCCGATATCGATGACGCATTGGAACGTGCGCAAGGATAGCGGATAACCGGTCAAAAATACAGGAACATTAAACAGAGAGTAGTTGATTAACATGCCCTGTTCTTGTTAAATGAGACCAGGGATGAATTCTCTTTCAAAGAGGGTGGGGACGCCGTCCCCTCTGTGGCAAAAAATGTTTTTTACCAGGAGTAACAATATGACTAAAGGTAGTCTAGGAATCGTAGAAACCCGGCAATTCACCTTTGGATACACCCCGGAAGATGCCCTGGAGTTGGAGTGCGGACAGAAATTATTTCCCGTTACTCTTGCTTATGAGACCTATGGTGAATTAAATAAAGATAAATCAAACGCAATATTAATCTGTCATACCTTAACCAGCGATGCCCATGCCGCCGGGTATCATGAAGGCCATGAGCGGCCCGGCTGGTGGGACGATATGATCGGACCCGGCAAAGCCTTTGATACCGATAAATACTTTGTCATCTCATCCAACGTCATCGGTGGCTGTAAAGGTAGCACCGGGCCATCTTCGGAGAATCCCGCCACCGGGAAACCTTATGGCCTTGATTTTCCCATGACTACCGTCGTGGATTGGGTCAACTCCCAGAAAAGATTAGTCGATTCTTTTGGGATAAAGAAATTATTCAGCGTATCCGGCGGTTCCATGGGTGGTATGCAGGTGCTTCAATGGATAGCCCTGTACCCGGAAATGGTGCGTTCCGCCATTCCCATTGCCACCGCCTGGAAACAATCGCCGCAGCAATTAGCCCTGGACGAAGTCGGACGGCAGGCCATAATGAAAGATCCCGACTGGAATAATGGGGCTTATTATGGTAAAGCCATTCCCGAAAACGGTCTGTCGATTGCCCGTATGCTTGGACATATCACTTACATGAGTGAAGCTTCCATGGAGGATAAGTTCTCTCGAAAGTTGAGGAAGGGGAATTTCAGTTTCTCCTTCGATACCGATTTTGAAGTTGAGGGATACTTAAACTATAACGGTAAAGCCTTTGTGAAGAGGTTCGATGCAAATTCTTATTTATATATTACCCGCGCAATGAACTACTGCGACGTATCGAAGGAGAAACTGATTCCCCCGGGAAAAGAGATCGATACAGCTTTCTTGTTGATCGCTTTTAAGTCCGATTGGTTGTATCCCACGTGGCAGATCAAAGAGGTGGCTCAGTTTCTCATGTCCTGTCATGTGGATACTACTTATTGTGAAATAAAGTCTACTTATGGCCATGATGCGTTTTTATTGGAGTTTGAGGAAGAGACAAGATTAGTGAAACATTTTTTAAAGAGGATAGCCCATGGTACCGGAAATAGTAAATAGAGATCGTTTGGATCATCATTGGATTTGCGACAATATCGAGCCCGGTTCACGGGTATTGGATCTTGGTTGTGGTTCCGGTAATTTATTGGTCTTGTTGCGTGATGAGAAGCAGGTCAAGGGGCAGGGAATCGAGCTAAGTGAAGATGCGATTTATAATTGTGTAGAGAACGGGATATCTGTTAATCATATGGATTTTGACAGTGGTTTAGCCAGTTACCAGCATCAGTCTTTCGATTATGTTATTATGAACCAGAGTTTGCAAGAGGTCGTGCATGTGGAATTTGCGCTTGAAGAGGCATTTCGAGTAGGCAAGAACGTTATCATAGGGTTCCCCAATTTCGCGCATATCAGTTCACGATTCCAGTTATTCTTTAAGGGTCAGACCCCTGTCACAAATTCCTTACCGCACTTGTGGTACAATACGCCTAACCTGCATTTCTCCAGCATCTCCGATTTCGAAAAATTCGTCAAAGAGCATAAATACAAATTATTAAAGAATTTTTTCTATTCCAATAATACCGTCATCCGTTTCCGCCCCAATTTACGTGCTTTGAATGCCATCTTCATAGTTACCCGGGGTAATTCAGGCCGTCCCTTAACTTAATCCCACTGAATCGAGGCTGTTCCTATCACTATATATGGTGGCTTTACATTTTTATACCACCATATATAGCGTTGAAATTTATTAGTTTGAGTTACCGGACAGCCTCAATTACCATGAAATAACTTTTCACCCTTGACCATTTTAAATAATACATGTATATATCAGAAACAGGGCGTTTCTATAAATAGAAACATTTATTGTTAATGCTGAATACAGGATGAGTTTCACGTCGTTATAATCATACTGACAGACTTGCCGTGTACTGGTAATGCATAATGTTACCAGGATAAGGAGTTTTTGATGAAGCGAAGAGATGGGATAGTAAATGTGCTGGATGGAGAGAAGTATACCCCCTATGGACTGGCGCGAAAATTAAGCGCGAAGGTCATTCTTGAGTCTTCATCCATTGAGAGGGGAAGGGCACGCTATTCGCTAATTATGGTCAGGGAGGCTTTCAGGCTGATTCAGAGAGGCGGGACAATCCATATAGAGGTTGACGGAAAGAGGAAAAGGATAAAGGGAAACGGGAAGGATATACTCGATTATTTGCCCTATTTTGCAAACCAACATCCTGTTTTTGAAAAGGATATTCCTGTCCCGGCAGGCGGGATAGGGTATCTGTCATATGAGTTTGCCGGTAACTGCGATAATATACGGTTTCGCAGGAAGGAAGATGAGATAGGGCTTCCACTGGGCGCATTCCTTTTTGGTCATGTTTTTATCGTTTTCGATCATTATACCGACAGGATATATCTAATTGGTCTCAACTACAGGGAGCATGAGATAGATCTGGAGAATGCCATAAAAGCAGCGGAGAGGAGGATTCATGATCTCGATTTTAACTACCTGTCCCGGGAAGAGGAGCAGCATAGTGTCGAAATTCTGGACGGAGAGGATGAAAGGATTGTGTTTCTTGATGGGGTAAAGAGGATAAAAGATGAGATAATAAAGGGGAACTTGCTTCAGGGGGTACTCTCCAGGCGGATGAAAATTAAAACAGAACTCCCCGCTTTTGCGGCCTACAAGTCGCTCCGGTCAACCAATCCCTCGCCCTACCTGTTTTATCTCGATTTTGGTGAGTATCAGTTGTTCGGTTCATCACCGGAGGTGCATATAAAGGTTTCGGATGGGAAAGTACTTATAAGACCTCTGGCGGGAACCAGACGCAGGGGAACGAATATGGAGGAGGACATATCCCTGGAGAGAGAGCTGCTTGCCGATGAGAAGGAGAAGGCGGAACATCTTATGCTTGTCGATCTTGCAAGAAACGATTTAGGCAGGTTCTGCGTAGCCGGAAGTGTCAAAGTGACGGACTTTATGGGAATAGAGCGGTTTTCACATTTAATGCACATTGTTTCGCAGGTTGAGGGGGAGCTTTCACCGGAGAAGAGCGGAATAGAGGCGATAAGGGCGACATTTCCAGCCGGTACTGTATCGGGCGCTCCAAAGATAAGGTCCATCGAGGTTGTGGATAATCTTGAACGGTACACGCGTGGTTTTTATGCCGGTCTTGTCGGCTATCTCGGTTCGGATGGTAATCTCGACACCTGCATAACGATAAGGAGTGCCATTAAAAAAGGGGATGAACTTTATCTTCAGGCGGGAGCCGGGGTTGTTTACGATTCTGTTCCAGAACGCGAATATGAAGAGACGGGAGAAAAACTGAGAGCCCTGGCAGCGGCTGTCGGAGTGGAGATATAAAAATGTATCTTCTAATAGATAACTACGATTCATTTACATACAACATCTACCAGTATATCTGTGAATTGACGGGGAAGGAGGTGCGGGTCTGCCGGAACGATTCCATTACCCCTGAGGAGGCCGAAGAGCTGGATCTTGACGGCATTATTATCTCGCCCGGACCTGGAAGACCCGAAGAGGCGGGAATCTCCCTCGAAATGATTGGCCATTTTGCAGGCAGGGTCCCGATCCTGGGTATCTGCCTGGGGCATCAGTCCATCGCCGGGTATTATGGGGCTAAGATTGTCCAGGCGAAGCGGATAGTTCATGGGAAGGCGGAGATGATTGAGCACGACGGCAGGGGGCTATTCAGGTCGATATCTTCACCCGCTTCATTTGTACGCTACCATTCACTTGCCATTGACGGGGAGGGCCTTCCGGAAGAACTTATTGTAACGGCTAGAAGCAAAGACGGGGAGATCATGGGGATACGGCATAGAGAGCACATTATAGAGGGGGTCCAGTTTCACCCCGAGTCGATGGCTTCGGACGACGGGAAGAAAATGATCAGGAATTTTATTAACTACAGGAGGGAGAGTTTTGCCGTGAAGGAGAATCTTAAGAAATTGATTGACGGGAAGGACCTTATTATTTCGGAAGCGGAGGGGTTCATGAACGAGTTGACCGAGGGGAACCTTTCCGGACCTGTAATAGCCGCTTATCTTACCGCCATGAGCAGCAAGGGGGTTTCTCCACAGGAGATTGCCGGATGCGCTTCCGTTCTTCAAAAGAAGAGACATCCCGTCAGGGTCGGTAAGCCTCTTCTGGATACCTGCGGAACAGGGGGGGACGGATCCGGCTCATTCAATATTTCTTCCTTTTCGGCGCTCATAGCTTCGGCCTGCGGGGCTTATGTGGCGAAGCACGGAAACAGGGCGGTAAGCTCGAAAAGCGGAAGCGCCGATTTCTATCGTGAACTCGGTATACCGGTCGATATGGAACCGTCAGAGGCTGAAGAACTGCTTACGAAAGTGGGATTCGCTTTCCTCTTTGCGCCCCTCTATCATGGTGCCATGAAGCATGCGGCAGCCGTAAGGAGAGAACTCGGGGTAAAGACAATCATGAATCTTTTAGGGCCGCTTGTTAATCCCGCCGGGGCCGGGTATCAGCTTATCGGTGTATACGCTGAAAATCTTTGTGTTCCCATGGCGAAAGCGGCCAGGCTTCTCGGCATAAAGAGGGTGATGGTTGTTCACGGATGTGACGGACTTGATGAAATATCGGTTTCGGGGCCATCAAGGATCGTCAGCATCGATGAAAATGGGGAGATGGAGGATTTTTTCTTTAACCCCGACGAACATGGAATTCCTCTCTTTGATGTTGATGAGCTTGCAGGGGGCACGGCGAAGGAGAACGCCGTAACCGGCAGGGAACTTTTAAGCGGGAGGGGCAGTGAGGCCATTAAAACTGCCGTTCTACTGAATGCGGGCGCGGGACTCTTTGTCTACGGCCTTGTACCCTCTATTCCCGTGGGATACAATGCGGCCGAAAAGGCCCTGAAGGAGGGGAGGGTCGCCGCGAAAGTGAAATCGCTACAGGATTTCTTCAGCGGAGTTAGACGATGAACAAGCTTGATGAGATTGTGGCAGGGCGAAGGGGCCGGATCAAAAGGGAGGGACACTCTTTAGGTGTTAGGGTCCCCGCCGCAAGGAAGCTCCCGCTTTTTCCCTTCGGCAGGAGCCCCTTCATCATCTGTGAGATAAAGAGGCGCTCCCCTTCAAGGGGTGATATCCAAAAAAAGGCCGATCCCGTAAAACAAGCTGCGCTATACAGGGAGGCCGGGATAAGAACGGTTTCCATACTGACGGAAGAAGACTACTTTGGCGGTTCCCTGCGGGACATGATGGCTGTAAAAAAGACTTTTCCCGATCTGGCGGTACTCAGGAAGGATTTTCTTCTTGATCCGGAGGATATCGATATCTCCTTTCGGGCGGGGGCTGACGCAGTCCTTCTTATGGCGAGTGTTCTGGAGAGTAAGCGGTTAAAACTGCTTTATGAAAGGGCCCGTAGTTACGGAATGGAGGTCCTTGTCGAGGTGCACAGCGTCGCGGAGATCGCCGAAATACGGGAGGTAAGACCCTCTTTTACGGGAATCAACTCCAGAGACCTTGCTACCTTCCGTATCGATCTGACCCTCCCGCTCAGGCTGAAGAGAGAGATAGACTGGGCCACAAGGAAGGTTTTCGAGTCGGGGATAATGCAGGTTGAGCACGCAGGGCTTGCGTTCGGCAGTGGGTTTGATGGAATCCTTGTAGGAGAGGCCGTCATGCGTCGACCCGATCTTCTCCCCCGTTTCATTAAGGTGCTGAATGGAGCTGATTTTGCGTGTGAAAGGAATAGTAAAAAGGACAGTTTCTGGGGACGTTTGTATGGAAAAAAAAGAGTGGACAGGCCCTTTGTCAAGATATGCGGGATAACCAAAGAGGAAGACTTTCTTCTGGCCGACGATCTGGGCGCCGATATTGTCGGGTTTGTATTTGCCGAATCACCCCGCCGGGCAGATACAGAATTTGTAAGAGGGCTGAAAGAGACCCGTTCCCTGAAGGCTGGGGTTGTTGTGCTCGGTCCCGGAGACAGGTCTTTGCCTGACGATGTCAGACACCTCCTTGAGGAGGGGCATCTTGATGTAATCCAGTTTCACGGGAGTGAGTCACCGGAACACTGCGGCAAAATGGCGGGTCCCTATTATAAGGCAATCAGGATCAGGCATGAGGATGATATAGGGAAGATGGCAGCCTATTACTGTCCGAGGGTCCTAATCGATGCCCATGCGGCAGGAATAAGCGGCGGAACTGGAAAGAGGATAGATGATGAGCTATTGTGGATGGCTGGGAAAAGGCAGCCGCTCTGGATTGCAGGCGGAATATCGCCCGGGAATATTGCCTCGATAGTGGAGATGCACTCACCGGAACTTATTGATCTTTCTTCAGGTCTTGAAACAGAGCCGGGCATAAAGGACCATAAAAAGATGAAAAAATTGTTCAGGGAGTTATCATGATTGTAGAAAGTTTTTTCGGGTCCTTCGGAGGGAGGTATGTCCCTGAGGTTCTGAGGACCCCTCTTGATGAACTTGAGACGGCTTTCAGGGAGGCCATGGAAGATGAAACCTTTAAAAATGAGTTTGCCAGGCTCTGTAAGAATTATATTGGCCGTCCGACCCCGCTGCTATTTGCTGAAAACGCGACAGAGAAACTCGGAGGAAGCAGGATATATATTAAGCTTGAGGGGCTGGCCAATACGGGGGCACACAAGATTAATAACGCCATAGGACAGGCCCTGTTGGCGAAGAGGCTAGGGAAGAAGAGGATAATTGCCGAGACCGGTGCCGGTCAGCATGGTATAGCCACTGCCGCGGTATGCGCAAAACTGGGACTTGAGTGTCGTGTATATATGGGGGAAGTCGATATAAAAAGGCAGCACCCCAACGTTTTCTGGATGGAACTATACGGCGCCGAAGTTGTTCCGGTAGGATCGGGAAGCAGGACCCTCAAGGATGCGGTGAATGAAGCGCTTCGTGACTGGGCCGGGAGTTTTCCGGATACACACTATCTCTTGGGAAGCGCCTTGGGCCCCTCCCCATATCCCGACATGGTTAGGGAGTTTCAGTCCGTTATCGGGAAGGAGACGGAAAAGCAGATCGCGGGAATGGAGGTTGAAGCCCTTGTTGCCTGCGTCGGAGGGGGATCCAACGCCATCGGTTTTTTTTACCCTTTCATTGATAAACCTTTTCCCCGGCTCATCGGTGTCGAGGCGGGTGGCAGGGGCAGTCTGATAGGCGATAATGCTTGCCGGATGGACGGTACGGGGAAGATAGGGATAGTTCAGGGATATAAGAGCCTTTTTCTGATGGATGATGACGGGCAGCTTCAGGCGACACACTCCATATCGGCGGGGCTTGATTACCCTGGGATAGGCCCGCAGCTTGCGGGGCTTGGGAAAAAGGGAAGGATAGAGTTTAAAAAGGCCTCCGACACGGAAGCACTTGATGCCCTCAGGTTTTTCGCCAGGAACGAGGGGATCATTTTTGCCCTCGAATCGGCCCATGCCGGCGCGGAGGCTATAAAAATGGCACACAATGGTGATCCGGAAAAGGCATTAATTGTAAATATGTCGGGACGCGGCGATAAAGATATATTTATCTCGGCAATGGCACTGGCCCCCCGTGACTGGATATTATTCCTTAAAGAGGAGATGAAAATCTATGAAGGGTAAATTAATGGCCCATCTCGTGGCTTCTTACCCCAATTACGATTCATCGCTTGCAATCGTGGAAGCCCTTGTAAGGGGCGGGGCGACGATGATCGAGATCCAGTTTCCCTTCAGTGATCCGACCGCGGACGGACCCGTCATACAGGATGCATGCAGGAGGGCCCTTGACGGTGGATTTCGGGTTGATGACGGCTTCCGTCTCGTTAAAGAAGCAGCCTTACTTGCTCCTGTATTCATAATGAGCTATGGTAATATTGTTTTCAGCAGAGGGATAGAGGATTTTGTCGCAGCCTCGAAAGATGCCGGGGCTTTGGGCCTTATCATAGCCGATCTTACGCCCGGATATGACGGCGGGCTGTACCGGGCCGGCAGAAGCGCCGGTATGGAGATAATCCCAGTCGTTGTTCCAACTGTTACCGATAAACGCCTCGAAGAGATAACCTCCATTCATCCCGCTTACATCTATGCCGCTATGAGAGTCGGCATCACTGGGAAAAGGACAGATTTCGGGAAGGAAAGTATCGCGTTTCTGGGGCGTCTCGCGACGACAGGCGCCAGGATTCTTGCCGGTTTCGGAATAAGTTCCGGGGAGCAGGTAGCGCTTCTTGGCGATGCTGCCTATTCCCCTGTCGTTGGTTCAGCTTTTGTCCGGGAGATCGCGAAGGGGGGGGATTATCTCGAAAGGATTACCGCTCTTACGGCAGGACTAGTGAGTGGGTAGATAGGATTCACCATCACCGGTCTCATTTTTATCTC
>JAGLYY010000149.1 GCA_023131935.1 Spirochaetales bacterium
GACTTTCTTTCTGTCGTCGAGACCGGCGTTCTCTTAGGTGAACGGGTCTCCCTTGGCAGGATAGGCAGACTTTCCCTTAAGGTGAAACCTCCCCAAAAGGCAAGGGTTGCCCGCAATCCGGCAACGGGGGAGAAATTGACAATACCGGCGAAACCGGAACAGGCGGTACCGCGAATTTCTTTCGGCAAATTTTTTAAAGAAAGATCGGCTTCTGTTGATCCGGATACTTTAAGTTAAGCTTCGTTTAGGGTATAATCTCATGGCGGGGAGGGCATAATGGACGAGACAATCATTTCAGACAGTAATGTCGGGAAACGGCTGGAAAAACTGAAAAAAGCTGAGATCGTCGCCCTCTCCTGTCAGGGGAAATCCTATTCAGCCGTCGGCAAGATGACCATCGGAAGAGGCAGAGATAATACAATCCAGGTTGATGACAACCTGGCGTCCCGGCATCACGCCCTCCTTCAGAAGATAAATGATGCCTATTTTATCAAGGATTTAAACAGCACCAACGGGACCCGTGTTAATGGAAAACAGATTCCTGAAGGTAAATATATAAAGCTGAAGAGCAAGGATGTGATAAAGATCGGCAGGACGGAGATTACGATCCAGTAAACGACCACCAGCAAAGCCTTTTATGTTTTTAGAAACCGAATATCTCTTTCGATGTTTTTTCTGATGACGGTTTCAACACAACCTATGAAGTCAAGAACACAATTGCATGCCAAAGAATAATAAACGGCGGTACCTTTTTTTTCGTCAATGACAAGACCGGCGTTTTTTAATACCGAAAGATGTTTAGAAACCGTTGATGTATCGGCGCCGATGAGTGCAGTGAGCTCGCAGACGCAATACGATTTTTCATTCAGTTTTTCGACGATAAATATACGTGTGGGATGAGCAAGGGCTTTAAGGATGCGTGCCCTTGTCTCGCTCCTTTTTTTCTCTTCTTCCGTCATATCCAATCCTGAATCTAAAGATCGCAGATATACTGGCTGCCGTCAAGGAAGTCTTGCAGGTTTGTTGGTTATTTGGTAAAATAGCCAACAATAAAAGGAGACTTCAAAATGGCAAATCAGACAAATACACTCAGTGTATTCGAAAAGTAATTATTTTCCGGATTACCCGGAATAAATCTTATATCAGGAGTAAACAATGAAAATACAAATTCTTGGTTCGGGCTGCCCAAAATGTCAGCTCCTTGAAAAAAACGCGCGGGAAGCAGTTCTCAACCTCTCTATTCAGGCGGAGATTGAGAAAGTAACAGACACGAATGAGATTATAAACATGGGTGTGATGATGACCCCGGCACTCACGGTCGACGGAATAGTGAAAAGCACTGGTAAGGTATTAAGTACCGAAAAGATAACTGGAATTTTAAGAGGGAGAGGCAAAATTGGCGGAATGTAGCTGTGGAAATAATTAGATGGCAGCCAGGAAATTCTCAATCAACCTGAAGCTGGTCCTCCTATCGGTTGTATTCTTTCTGGTATATTTTATCCCCTTTGGTAACGCTGATGTTTCCCGAGCCGTTAACGAGGCACTCCTTATGCTCGCGGAGTATGCCCGCCGGCATGTACTTCTCTGCCTTGTGCCGGCCTTCTTTATTGCCGGCGCAATAATGGTGTTTTTAAGCCAGCAGTCGGTAATCAAATACCTTGGACCAAAAGCAAGGAAAATTGTAGCTTACTCGGTAGCCTCAGTATCAGGGACGATCCTGGCGGTATGTTCATGTACGGTACTTCCGATTTTCAAAGGTATTTACCGTAAAGGAGCTGGTTTGGGGCCGGCGGTTTCCTTTCTCTACTCCGGTCCGGCAATCAACATCCTGGCCATTATTCTGACTGCCAAAGTCCTTGGCTTCAAGATAGGTCTTGCCCGGGCAATAGGGGCTGTTGTTTTTGCCTTTCTCATCGGGTTTTTTATGCACCTCATCTTCCGCAAAGAGGATGAAAAGCGCCTTGCTGATGAAAGTATGTTTCAGACTGAAGAGGATGAAATGCCGCGTACACTGGGACAAAACAGCCTCTTTATGATCTCCATGATCGGCATCCTTGTCTTTATAAACTGGGAGTCCTCTCAAAGCTCTCTTGGAACCTGGGATTTTATCTATAA
>JAGLYY010000015.1 GCA_023131935.1 Spirochaetales bacterium
ACCTTCATGTATGATCGATTGGTAAATAATTCCCAAAATATCATGTTCATTTGGCAAATCATATTTTAAAAGGTATTGGACCTTATCATTATAATAATCTCCCAAACCAATTGAAATATTATTAAACCAACTTGAAAGATGCCTTTGAACTCCTTTCCTTCGATATTCTTTTTCCTGAAACTCAAACAGTGAATCAGGATTTAAAAAGAAAATGTCTCCAATTCTGATAAATAAATTAATACTTAGCAAAAAAATGGCTTGCCCGGCTTTTATATGATTGCAAATAATATATTCCGTAATTTCTTCAATATTACAAACTGATTCAATATTTTCAATATATTCTGTCGGTATGAATTTATTTCTTGCTTTTGTTTTATTTGCTCTTCGATTAAGCCTTTCAACTTCACCTGATTCAATTTTCATTTTTAATTGTTCCAAATCTTTTTTACTAAAGAGATTTTCTCTCTCTTCAATAAGGCCATGTCTTACCCAGTTTCGAATGGTATCTGTTGAGATTCCTAAATACTCAGCCGCGGATTTTTTATTTACAAGCGTTTCCATCTCGTTTTATGTCTTAAATGCATCCCAAACAGGATCTTCCGGAAGAGGGGCGTTGAAAGATAGCTCTTCTCCGGTTACAGGATGCTTAAGGTTAAGGGTCCAGGCGTGAAGGTGTATTCCCCCACCCGGATTTGTCCTTCGGGCTCCATACTTTATGTCCCCTTTGACCGAGACGCCAACAGCCTTCAACTGAGCACGAATTTGATGATGCCGCCCTGTTATAAGGGTTATTTTCAGGAACCAGTACCTTTCAGACTTCCCCGCAAGGGTATAAGAAAGGCGGGATTTCTTGCTCCCCGGTACTTTTTCCGCGTAATCCCGGGAGATATTTCGTTTTCCATCGCGTTTCAGATAGTGGATAAGTTCCCCTTCAGCGGGGTCCGGGGGAGATTCAACCGCTCCGAGGTAGGTCCTGTTGACCTTCCCTTTGGCAAATGCGTCTGAAAGGCTTGCGGCAATTTCTTTTTTCCGGGCAAAGAGCACAATTCCGCTAACAGGCTGGTCAACCCGATGAACAACCCAGAGACTCCCGGCGCCGCCGAATTGTTTCTCCGCCAGTTCAAGGAGAGAAAGTTCTATCTGCTTTCCCGAAGTCTTCCCTCTCCTTGAACCAGGCTGCACAGCTACACCGGGGGGCTTGTTTAAAACAAGGAGCTCCCGGTCTTCATAGAAAACAGATAGTGACGATTCCGGCCCAGGATTCATGTGAACACCAACCTTTGATTTTTTCCCAAAAGCAGTCTTTATCCGGTAATAATAACACGGAAATAGCGCTTCTTTCCTGCCCGTAAAAGGAGTTCTCCATTCTCCACGAAGGAGGAATCGATCATCGCTTCAATTTCCCCGATTTTCCGGTCGTTGATCCGGGCCCCCCCCTGGGTCACAAGCCTCCGGGCTTCCCCTTTCGAGGAACAGAGAGATGTTCTGGCAAACAAATCCATCACATTGATTCCCGCCGCAATCTCGGATGAGGTCATCTCGATGGAGGGTATGCCGGACAGGTCATCCCCCCGGCTGGAAAAAGCGGCGCGCGCGGCCTCGCGGGACCGGTCGGCCTCTTCAGTACCGTGAACGATCTTTGTCAGCTCGTAGGCAAGAACCTCCTTCGCTTCGTTTATCGCCTGCCCTCTCATGTTCCCAAGGCGCCAGCACTCCCTGGCGGGCAGGAAAGTGTAGAGGAGGAGAAACTTCTCCACATCGTTGTCGGGTACATTCCGCCAGTACTGGAAAAAATCGTAGGGGCTGCACATCGAAGGATCAAGAAACACCGCGCCTTTCTCTGTTTTTCCCATCTTTTTCCCATCGGCACGGGTAACCAGCGGGAAAGTGAGTCCGACAACCTCCCGGCTTTCAACACGGCGAATCAGGTCCATCCCGGCGACAATGTTACCCCATTGATCATCACCGCCTATCTGCAAGGTGCAGCCATAGCGGCGGTTAAGTTCGAGGAAATCGTAGGACTGGAGAAGCTGGTAGTTGAACTCGATAAAGGAAAGACCGGTTTCGAGCCTTTTCTTGTAGGTTTCAAAGGAAAGCATCCGGTTTACCGAAAAATGCTTCCCTATGTCCCGGAGGAATTGTATGTAATTGAGTGGCGCAAGCCATTCGGCGTTATCCACCATGGTTCCCTCGTCGGTATCTATAAACCGGGCTATCTGTTCCGCCATCTTTTCAGCATTTTCCTGGATATTCTTGATGGTAAGCATCTTCCTCATTTCGGTTTTACCCGATGGATCGCCGATCCGCGCGGTTCCGCCCCCTATGAGGGCTATGGGTTTATGTCCGGCTTTCTGAAGATGGGCCATCGCGAAGAGGGGAATGAGGTGCCCCGCGTGGAGAGATGGACCGGTTGGATCAAACCCACAGTAAAACCGGACCCCACCTTCGTCGAGGAGACGGTTCAGGAGATCAACATCGGTACACTGCTTGAAAAATCCCCGTTCCTGTAATACTTCTATTCCGTTTCCCATTACCCTATCCTTTTGTAGTTTTTCATCTCTTGCCTGATTCTTTCGGTAAGTCCGGCAATGGGGACCCGGACCTGCTCCATGGAGTCCCGGAACCGGAGAGTTACGGTTTTATCCTCTTTTGTGTCGTAATCGATGGTAACACAATAGGGGGTCCCGATCTCATCCTGACGGCGGTATCTCCGCCCGATTGCTCCACCCTTATCATAATAGGTGGCGAAATCCTGCCGGAGAGCTAATTCCACCTCTTTAGCGATTTCGGCTAATCCATCCTTTTTCACCAGAGGCAGGACCGCGACGGTGACAGGCGCTACAACGGGATGGAAGTGAAGAACTGTCCGTACATCCCCCTCACCAATGGTCTCCTCCTCATAAGCGTCGGCGAGAACCATAAGCACCGACCGGGTGAGCCCCGCGGAGGTCTCTACAACATAGGGGATGAATCGTTCCCTGGTCTGGTCATCGATGTAGGTGAGGTCCTTGCCGGAAAACTCCTGGTGTCTGCTTAAATCGAAATCGGTCCTGGAGTGGATCCCCTCAAGCTCCTGCCATCCCATGGGGAACTCAAACTCGATATCAAAGGCATCCTTCGCGTAGTGGGCCAGTTCATCATCCTCGTGGCGATGAAACCGGAGTTTTTCTTTGCGGATTCCCAGTTTCTCGTAGTAGGTCATTCTGTTTTTCTTCCAGTAATCAAACCACTCATCCTCATCACCTGGTTTTACAAAAAACTGCATCTCCATCTGTTCAAATTCAACGGTCCTGAAAATGAAATTTTTTGTGGTGATCTCGTTCCGGAAGGCCTTCCCCACCTGGGCAATACCGAAGGGGATTTTAACCCTGCTCGTCTGCACAACATTTTTAAAGTTTGCAAAAATTCCCTGGGCTGTTTCGGGACGGAGGTAGACAACATCACCTCCCTCTTCTACCGGACCGATGTGTGTTTTAAACATCAGGTTGAATTGCCGTGGTTCGGTAAAACTGTCTCTGGTACCGCAAACCGGACAGGCAGCCTCCAGATCAATCTGATCGGCCCTGAACCGGGATTTGCACTGTTTACAGTCCACTAAGGGGTCGGTAAAGTTTTCCACATGTCCCGAGGCTTCCCACACCTTTGAATGCATCAGAATTGAAGCATCAAGACCGACGATATTTTCGTGAAGCTGAGTCATTTCCCTCCACCAGAAATCCTTAATGTTATTCTTCAGTTCTACGCCCAAAGGTCCATAATCCCAGGCGGAGGCAAGTCCGCCGTAGATCTCACTTGATTGGAAAATAAAGCTCCGCCGCTTACAGAGGGATACGAGTTTTTCCATTGTCACTTCTGATGATGTCATAGCTGATTCCTCGCTTGCATTTTATTCGGTTATTTATTTTCCGCCGCGGAGCGTTTCAATGAGCCGGTTAATCCGACTGAGGGTTTTCTCGATACCAATGAGCCGAATCGACCCAAATAACGGAGGAGACGCTTTACTCCCCGTAACGGCAATCCGGATGGGCATCAGGAGGTCACCAAGTTTTACCCCGATTTCCTCCGCTTTTTGCCGGAAAAACTCTTCGTTTTCTTCATCATTCCGTTCCGCGAATCCATCGAGAAGTCCCCTGGAATTTTCAAGAACTTCGATGGTCTGCTCGAGTGAAAGCCGTTTCGGTACCGCTTCTTCGGGGTTATATTCATTTATCTCTTCGAAGATAAACCGTACCAGGTCGGCGATCCCTGAAATCGTCCTGAGCCGTTCCTTTACCAGCGGGATGAGCCCGGAAAGGATCTCCTCCTCTTCCTTAGTTGGCGGATCGGATACAAAACCCGCCTTCAGAAGGTGGGGGAGGAGCAGAACCTTTAACTCCTCATCGGTTTTCATCCGTATGTACTGCCCGTTAAACCACTCAAGCTTCTTGTAATCGAAAATCCCCGGGGCTTTGTTGATTTTCTTAAGGTCAAAGAGTTTCTCCAGCTCCTCTTTTGTGAAAAATTCCCTGGAGTCATCATAGGACCAGCCAACAAGGGATACATAGTTGATCACTGCCTCAGGAAGATAGCCCCCCTCACGGAACTCCCGGACGGCGGTTGCCCCATGCCGCTTTGAGAGCTTCTTCCCATCTTTCCCCATCACCATGGGTAAATGGCAGTAGACAGGGGGGTCCCACCCGAACGCTTTGTATAACAGGATATGAAGGGACCCCGAAGGCAGCCACTCCTGGGCCCTGAGAATGTGGGTTATCTTCATAAGATGATCAT
>JAGLYY010000150.1 GCA_023131935.1 Spirochaetales bacterium
TTCAGGATATTGTACCTAATCACACCGGGAATTTCTTCACCTACACCGGTGCATCTTCCGCTTCTAACCCGACACGCAATTACCTTGCAAATGAGCAGTCGGTTCCTGTATCAGCCCCGACCCAGTATCCCTTCAATTTGAACAATCCTCATAATAAAAAAGACTTAGGAATAGGGGCTTATCACTGGACCGGACCGATAACCGATTACAATAACAGGTCCCAGCGTCTAAAGTATCAACTGAGTGATCTCGATGACATCAATACCGAGAGTCCGCTGGTCCGGCAGGTCCTTCGGGAAAGTTATGGCTATTGGATCGATAAAGCCGGGGTCGACGGATTCCGGATTGATACGGTGAAATTTGTCGATCATGATTTCTGGAACGATTTTCACTACTCTTCCGATCCGGATTATCCGGGGATTCTGAATCTGGCCCGGTCATTGGGGAAGGAAGATTTTATCACCTTCGGAGAGGCATGGATCGGTAGTAAACCCTATAAGGAGCAGGCTGACCGGGATATCGCCGCATATCTGGGGACTGATGAGAAACCGGAAATGGTCTCGGTCCTTAACTTTACCCTCAACCAGGAGGTCCGTTCCGTTTTTGCCGCCGGGAAACCAACTTCGCAGCTTTCCTACCGTTTGGAAAGTCTTTACCGGAACTATCCCGACCCGACCCGGCTCTTCACCTTTATCGATAATCACGATATGGACCGGTTTCTCAACCAGGCTTCCTATAAGGATATGAAACAGGCGCTTCTGTACCTGTTTACCGCCCCGGGTGTCCCTGTTATTTACTACGGAACGGAACAGCAGTTTACCGAAACCCGGCAGGCTATGTTTGCCAACGGGTTTAACTCCGGCGGAAAGGACCACTTTTTAACCGGGAACGACAGTTATCAGTTTATCCGGGAACTCTCCCGTTTACGAAAAAGCAGCCCGCTTTTCAGCCGCGGTGAGTATGTAACTCTCAAGGACAGCAATTCCGGAGCAGGGGTCCTTGCATACCTGCGGGAATACGGGGGGGAGCAAGCCCTGATTATATTAAATACAGCTTCTTCAGAAATTCTCGTTGACAGGCTTGCTACCGGAGCTGCTCCGGGAACGGTTTATAAAACTGTTTTTTCCGCGGAAGGAGATATTGATTCCCTTGTTATTGGAATAGATGGGAGTACATCCTTTTCTCTGCCGGCAAAATCGGCAATGGTCCTTATCCCCGAAGCGGAAACAAAGGTGGTTGCAGCGGCAGAAGGTCAAGTCGGGATTTCCAATCTTGAGGAAGGCACCGTCCTGAGGAGAAACAGATCTTTAAGCGGAACAGTATCCGGGGTGAAGGCTTTGCGAGTCGTTATTGACGGAAATCTGTCCCAGGGGTTTGAGGCAGAGGTGAGCCCTGATGGTACATGGAACGCTCTTTTAGAGGCAGAGCGGTTGGGTAACGGAAGTCACTCCCTGGTAGTTTTTGGATGGAATGATAACGGTGAAATGGTCCTTTCGAAAACGGTTCCCTTCGAAATAGAGCTCGATTTTGTCTCTCTTCTTAATGTGGAAGATCCTGTCGGAGATGATGCCGGTCCTGAAGGAAGATATCTCTATCCTCTGGATATAAGTTTTAACCGGCAGATGGATATCGAAAGGGTGGAGGTCCTCCGTGGAGGTACCAATCTACAAATTGTGATGACCATGGCCGATGAGATATCCACGGTTTGGAGTCCTCTGAACGGCTTTGATCATGTTACTTACTACATCTATATTGACAATCCGCAAAAAAGCGGCGCCCGCGTCATGCCTTTTCAGAACGGGGAAGTACCCGCTGAAATGGATTGGGACTATATGGCAATGCTAGGCGGATGGACCCTGGGGCTCTACTCTTCTGAAAATTCCGGTCCAAAAGCGTACGGTGATCCTGTAGCTCCCGGGCCCGTGGTTGAGGTAGACCGCGGGAAGCGGCAGGTGGCTGTTGTTCTGGAAGGAGCAGCCCTTGGCAATCCAGCAAGCCTTTCCGGTTTTAAAATTTATCTCACCACCTGGGATTATGATGGTTTGGAAAGCGCCAACAGACCTTTGCATGAGGAACCGGACGCATATATCTTTGGCGGAGGAGATGGCAGCGAAGACACCTTGATAATGGATGATACAGTAGTTTTCATTCTTCCTTAAACAGCATGTCAGCCCGGTAAATCCGGGCCGGCTGTTTCTCAATTTCCGTCCATACAGTTGTTGCAAATTGTTGCAAATTGTGTTATTTTTGCTACATATCTCAGGCCAGGAGTGTAAAAATGACAAGAGCAGTCCGTGTATCCGAAGAATTAGTTCAGAAAGCAAAAATCTACAGTAAGATAGATAAACGATCTGTAACGGGGCAGATTGAGTATTGGGCTGAAATTGGCAAATGTGCTGAGGAAAACCCTGACTTAACCTATGGTGTAATAAAAGAAATCATGATTGGTGT
>JAGLYY010000151.1 GCA_023131935.1 Spirochaetales bacterium
CGGTTATCGTTGCCCAGCCCCTCAGCTTTGGGTTCGGAGGTACAGATATGGAATGGCAAGAAGCATACGATAGAATTAAGCCTTACTTGATTCGTATTGATTCTGAGGATGGCTTTGGTACAGGTTTTTTACTTGCATACAACCAAGACCATTCGGTAGCTGCAATAGCCACTGCTGCACATGTTGTAGACCATGCGAACAACTGGCGGAAACCTCTAAAACTCGGTCATTACGACACTAAAGAATTTTCATTTTATGATGACCAAGACCGAGTTATTTGGTCAGATACCGTCAAAGATGGAGCGACGATCCTAGTAAGATCCACATCTCTTACTTTACCATCAAATACTCTGCCACTCATGGATGCCACAAAATATAAAAGGATTGGCGTAGAGGTAGGATGGGTAGGGTTTCCAGCACTAGTTCCTTATGAGTTATGTTTTTTCTCAGGAAAAATAAGTTCATTTCTTGAAAGAGAGGATTGTTACTTAATCGATGGCGTTGCAATTAATGGTGTCAGCGGTGGCCCTGTATTTGGTCAACTCCAAGATTCAACTCCGGAGATCATTGGTATTGTTTCAGCCTATATGTCAAGCCGTCGAACTGGAGAATCCCTTCCTGGCCTCGTCAGAGCACAGGATGTTACCCCTTTTCATGAACACATTCAAAGAATCCGTAGTTTTGATGAAGCAAAAGAAAAAGAGCAGGAAACACAAAAGGAAATAACGGGAAAATATAAGGACCAAAACTCCGAACAAGTCGCTGGAGAGGGACGCTCGTAAACTCGCGCCCCTTAGCTTTCTGTTCGGTTCAAAGGGTAAATGACTATGGATGACCCAAAGAAAGAGGATATTCTAAAAACAGAAATCCGTTCTCTTTATGCACTACACCTTGGTCTTGCCTTTGATGAAATGCGCGAGGCCGAAGATTTGGTTAAAGATGCCTCTCATGGGGATAACTGGTTCAAGGCGCGCAGACTTTCACTGTCGAGTATATTACATGCATTCTGCTCTCTTGAAGCACTGTTGAACTATCTTGGGTATAGAAGATTTTTTTATCCTGAAGCTGGTGAATACATCTTACCCGAAAAGCGAGATTTCTTACTTAACCGATTTTTGAAATCATGGGATCACCTCAGGGCAACTGAAAAAGTAAGCGCCTTGCTTTGGTCTTATTCAAGAGATGTTCTTCCACCGGGCATGGAAGGTCGTCTTATCGAACTCAATAATCTTCGTAATTGGATTGCACATGGTAAGACTTATCACACCATTTCGCTAATTGAGCAGCACCCAGATATCCCTCATGGATATTACATAGTCGATGAAGAACTTAGTGTTGAATGGTCTAAACAATTTCCGAGATGTAAATTTAAGGAACCACACTCGCTAGATCACCAGGATGCTCGGATCGCTTTACGTCTTATAATTGAGTTGTTCTTACATATTTCGAAGATGACAGCTCATAACTGGTTCTTCACAACCTTCTATCCAAATGTTTGCCCACATGGCTTATATGGGAATCTCCCGGCAGACATCGACGATTTTTTTGGACCACAAAAAACCGAACAAGAAAATTAAGCGGACGCAAAAAGCCGCGCCGCTTATCTTAAGGTTGGGCATTAATAATAAGCAATATACATATGAGAACCCGGAGGTTTGACAGATGGTCGATAAGAAGTCAGGGCCGAACCGATCACGAAAGCAACGAAGTGCTTCAAGACTTCAATCACCATTTATTGGTGAAACAGAAGCAACAGCCCAGTTACTTGAGCTAGTTGAGAGGATTGCTCCTGCCGAGTATCCAGTGCTCATCACTGGAGAAGTAGGCACGGGTAAGAGCTTGATAGCACAATACATTCACACGTTGAGTTCTCGGCGAAATGGCCCATTTGTCACTGTGGACTTACCTATTTTAAGCAGAGGGACAGCCACAGCAGAGCTATTTGGTCACACTAGAGGATCGTTTACGGGCGCGGTGAGTAACCGCCCTGGCCTCCTGCGCAGTGCGGAAGGCGGCACACTTTATCTCGATGGCATAGAGGGTGCCCCTATCGAGGTCCAATCCGCTCTTCTTCGGTTCACTGAGTCTGGTGAAGTGCTTCCTGTCGGCAGCGACCGTGCAATGCGCGTGGATGCACGGCTCATCGCGTCTACCGCCTCAGATCCTCATCTTTTAGCCAGCGATGGGAAGCTGAGCAGAGACCTCATATCGCGGCTTTCGATTCTCCAAGTACAGATACCCCCTTTGAGAGATCGCAGAGCTGATATCCCTATCCTTGCAGAGCACTTTCTGAAAGAATTGAGACACGGTTTAGGCTCTGAGAAGTTGTCTTTATCTGAGGAAGCCAAGCAGCTCCTCATGGGATATGCGTTTCCAGGAAATGTGCGTGAGCTTCGGTCTATTATTCAGGGTGCATCCATTGTTGCCCAAGAGGATGAAATTCTGGTTGAGCATCTCCGCTTGCAGCCTGAAATCGAGCAAGAACCTTCAAGGGAAACGGCGGCGACACTGGCCGAAGTACGCGCTCTTCGTAGGGAGATCGAATATCTCAAAAGCACAACTATCCCGGCTGCACCGATCTGGGAGGGAAGACATTTTCAACTACAAAGGGACCTCTGTTTCGTACTTATGCCTTTCGCCGATGAGTGCATAGGAATGGGGTCAAGTCTACGTTTGACCCTTGTTGCTAATTTGTCAAGATTCAAGGGGGCATAGAAGTTTAAGAATAAAGATAAAAAATCAGAAGAACTATTGAAATAAGAGAAAATAGATTGCTCATGGGTCAAACGTAGACTTGACCCCTTATTCCTTATTTTTTGGG
>JAGLYY010000152.1 GCA_023131935.1 Spirochaetales bacterium
CTTGAATCAGAATTTGACAAATACGATGTACTATCGTATAATGTATCGTATGAAAGTTACAGCTAACATAGCAGACAGTATTATTGAAGAAGTCAAAGAGTACACAAACAAAACCACAATAACGGAAGCTATCACAATAGCACTCAAACAATGGCTTGACTTATGTCATATTAAGGAATTAAATGCTGAGATTATGGACAAACCTTTAGAATTTCAATCCGGATATTCAGCTTCTTCAATTCGTGAAACGAACAGAGATAGATGATCATACTCGATACATCGATTTGGATTGAATTCCTAAAAGGAAATTCTCAGTATACATCTAAAGTAAAAAGTCTATTGGAAAACAGAGAAATTCTGGCTGTAGAATGCATTTTTGCGGAATTACTTCAGGGCACTAATAATGATAGAGAAAGAAGTTTGATTCTTTCTTATTGGAATCACTTACCAAAATTAAATGATAATGGCCTGTTTATTGAAGCAGGTTTGTTTTCGGGTAAAAATAAGTTATTAGATAAAGGAGTTGGTTTAATAGATTCGTTAATCTATATCCATGCAATGAAAACAGGTTCAATGATATGGACTCTCGATAAGAAACTAACGAGGATTATTTCAGATAAGCAAATCTATAAACCATGAAGAACGGGTAACTTCCGGTAAGCTCGGAACGTTTTTACCTCATTATTTACAAAAAAGGGGTACAGCGCAAAAGGCTCTGGTTTTCTTTATCTTGCCAAATCCGCGGTGTTGTACTACTATGAGACGCTGTTAACACAATCCTGGATGCGTAGAAAGGAAACAATAAAATAATCCATGGAACTTTTTCTTCAGGAACTCATAGAACTACGTGATCTTCTAAGCCATCATGCTCTTTTTACCATCGGTATTCTCCTTGTTGCCGGGTACTACGTCGGTAAACTCGCGGGAAAGGTTGGGCTGCCGGAGATAACCGGGTTTATTGTTGCCGGTCTTTTTCTCGGGGATACTGTCACCGGGGTTGTTCCCCACCACATGCAGGAGGGTTTGAAGATCGTTACCGATGTGGCCCTCGGGCTCATTGCCCTCACAATCGGGGGAGAATTCTACTGGGTCAAACTCAAGCGGATGGGAAAGGAAGTTGTACTCATGACGGCGGTGCAGATATTTCTCGCCTTCGTTCTGGTTTCAGCGGGTATGATCGTTGTGGGGATGGACCTTCCCTTTGCCCTTATGCTTGGGGCCATTGCCTCTGCCACCGCCCCTGCCGCCACGGTGGCCATTGTCCAGTCTCTTCGGGCGCGGGGGAAATTTATCGATTACCTGTACGGTATTGTCGCGCTCGACGATGCCGGGGCGGTGGTCCTCTTCGGTGTGGTTTTTGCAATGGCTTCAGCGATGCTTGGGGGAGGAGGAGCGCATGGGGGCCCACTCATCGTAATAAGTCACGCGGTTCTTGAGGTGGTATTGTCCCTGGTCATCGGAGGAATAAGCGGGTTTCTCATTCACGCGGGTACCCGCCGGACCAAGGGGCACAATGAAATCCTCATCATTACCCTTGGAATCATTTTCCTTTCAACGGCAATTGCCATCGTCTTCCACCTTTCTCCTCTCCTGATGAATATGGCCGCGGGCGCTGTTCTTATCAATCTTTCCGCGAGGAATCATCGTATTTTCCGGATCCTCGAGCCCCTTACACCGCCGATTTATGCTCTTTTCTTCGTTATCGCGGGAACGGAATTGGATCCGGGGATTCTCCTCCGGCCCGAGATCCTGCTCGCGGGGTCGGTTTACATACTTATGAGGGCAGTGGGGAAATATGGCGGAGTGTACCTTGGCGCGATTTTTGGCGGTGTCGGCTTCCCTATCCGGCAGAATCTCGGCTTTTGCATGCTGCCCCAGGCGGGGGTTGCTATCGGTCTTGTCCTGTTGATTCAGGCTTCTCCCCTTCTGGATAATCTGGCCCCTGCCCAAATACAAGTTGTGGATAATATGGTAAATATCATATTACTTTCGGTTTTCATAAATGAGCTTATTGGCCCCCCCCTCTCTCGTCACGCGATCATCAAGGGAAATGAGATGGAGGTATAAAGGAATTCATGGAACTCTACGAAATACTCAATCTGAAAAGCTGCACCATCGACATGAAGGTGAAAACAAAAGAGGAAGTGCTCCGATCACTCGCGGACCTCGCGGGGAAAAGCGGATTGCTCGGTGATGTTTCCTCCGATGAGGTCTACGAAAAAATCGCCAAGAGGGAATCTCAGGGCTCCACAGGTTTCGGGAACGAGATCGCGATCCCCCACGCTCGAATCAAAGGGCTGTCAAAATTTGTTGTGTACGTTGCTGTCTGCCGCAAAGGGGTGGACTTCGATGCCATGGATAAGAAGAAAGTAAAACTCTTTTTTGTCATCATCGGTCCTGATGAAGCGGTGAATGAACACCTTATGATCCTCGCGTCCATCAGCCGTACCATAAGAGGAGCAAACGTAAAAAATGAGCTCTTAAAAGCGGTAAGCGATACCGCCCTTTTTGAGACCTTCCTGCGTCATTCCCGGGGGACCGCTGATAAATCCACCGGGCGGCGGAAGATGAAGCTGATGTACATCAACCTCTACGTGGAGGATTTTCTCTACGACATCCTCGAATTCTTCATCCAGGAGGGGATTGAGGGAGCTACCATCTTCGAATCCTTTGGAATGGGTCAGTACATCTCCAGTATTCCCCTCTTTGCCGACTTCATCGGGTTCATGAAGGAGAATAAAAACCAGAGCAAGACCATCTTTGCGCTGATCCCCGCGGACAAGGTCCAGGATATCATTCATGGGATCGAAGAGATTACCGGTGATCTGGATAAAAAAGAGGGGGCCATGATCATGACCCTGGATATCGATTTCTACAAGGGTAATATGCAGATGCTCTAGAACCTGGGTTGTAACTATTCAGGTTGTTCAGGCTGTAGGGAAGTAGACTGTAGGCTATTAGACTGTAGACTATTAGGTTTTTGCGCATTGATCGAAGCAGGGCACCCAAAACCTTTTCTGTCTCCACAATTTTT
>JAGLYY010000153.1 GCA_023131935.1 Spirochaetales bacterium
AGTCCAGTTTTGTTACCATCCTTTATCCACCTTTTTGTGCGGTGGATGTGTCTCTGACCCAACAGTTCAACCGCCAGCTCTTTCCCTCTGCAGGTATTATTGCCAAACTGAGAACTGCGATGGTGGGACTTACACTCACAAGACCAACAGATAGCTTCGTTGCACTGGCTCAATCCCTTCACTTGCGTTTCCGCCCAGTATCCCATCCCCCTGGCTTCACCACTGCCTGTTACCAAACTTTCATCACCTCAAACCTCGGTGATAGGCGGCTAGGAATTCATGCCACTTGGTCTGCTTGCAGAAGGTGAGCTGAGAGTAGCGCTCAGCGATTGTCCCTTTGTGCGGCAATGGTGGGAAAAGAATAGAAATCCCCCTCGCCAAGTTGAAGCCTTGCGCCTGGTTAGCCAGGATGCAGACATCCAAATTTTGGCAGACCCTCGCAGCGGCTTTATTTATGGGGCTGCCAGTCGGGCACGATTTCACCAGATTCTGTGCGAGACTGAACAAATCAACGACGGGATCGCTAAAGTGGGTCACCGCTGATAAGGCCTGGAATAGAGCTAAAAAGATGTCCGAATTACCAATATTCATTAGCAAGGAGACTACTAAGGCTCGTATCGATTCGACCACCTCTGACAGCCCGGCAGTTGCAACCGCTGAGATGCAAGCAGGATTCTGAGGAGAAAATAGAACCAGGAACTGATCACAGATTATCTGGCCAATCTCGGCACTAGCTGCTGGTTCTTTCTTCGCCAGATCAGTTAGGATCAGCTCATAGGGCCAGCCTATCTCTGGTACCGGCGCCTCTGAGGCAACATACACTTCGCATAACGAAGCCATCTCTACCATCACATCTACAGAGGCCATGAAACAGGCGTCGAAGCCCAGAACTGAGAATCGATCATCCCCAAGAAAGCAACGGAGGACGCTAACTAGCGCCATTGTGGTCAAGGCATCGTCCTCTGAAAAGTCAAAAGCGACCGCCTTCGAGATGAACTCGGCCTGCTTCTCCACATCTAAGGGCCCACTTCCATGACCCCAGATCACTACAGAATATCTCTGGCATTGGAGTGTATCGCGATCCCAGCGTAGGAACTCCAACAGATACTTCGGATCCCCTGTGTTGACTCCCGATTTCTCCGTGATGTGAGCGATTTCTTTTCCGTGGCGAAAGGCGATAGAGAATATGCCACCTTTCTCCTCCTCCTCGTCACGAGGCGAATGGAACTGGACCGCCAAGGGCCAAGCCCCAATACTCGGAGCTCTTTGGATTTCTTTTAAATCATTGAGCTTGCCGTACGGATTTAAATCATTATCCGCAGCTAGGTAAATCTGAAAACCGTGTTTTTCCATTTTCTACCTCCTTTATCCAGAAACAAGTCTGAACTTTATGAACATCCTTTCCAAGCCTTCCAAAAATGCAGGGGTTACAACGTTCATAGGCATACTGACACGAGCGGCATGGCTCCATATAAGGATCTCCTCTTTCTTTTTTATGGGTTATGAATCGGCGATAAATATTCAAACTTAATATATCATCTAATGGCTTTTCTACCAGCGTCGGTGCTTGGGTGATATACGAGTCCAGTTGCTTTGACCAACTTATGGCAGCCGAGCAAGGGATTATTACCCCATTGGGGAGCAAGCGGAACTCGGTGCTCAGTGCATTACAACCATAATAGATGATAGGTAATCTACTTCCTATCACTCGGTTCAAATGCTCGGCAACTAAGGGCTTAATATCATATAGAAAAGGAATAGCCCCTTTGAAGTCCGGATGAAAAAGAATATATATGAACGAAAGCCAAGATTTGGGTCCATAGGATAGACGCTTGAGCGGCGCAGGGGCGCCCTCAGGAACAGCCAAATCTTGAAAGATTAGTTTATCAGCTCCAATGTTAGCGAAAAAATCGATAATATCACGAGGATGAAGCTCTGCCATAGCTGGCCGATTCAATGTGAACCCGACAGACGCTGTGACACCTGAAAACTCAGTGACAACACGCCGCAGGCCTTTACAAGCCGCATAAAAACTCCCCTTACCCCTGATTGAATCCTGGGCTTCTTTGCGTATGTCCTCAAAACTGAAGAAAACTTCCTGCAAGTGCTTTAATGAGGCCAAGGAAGCGACAAACTTATCTTGGTGCCACATGGACCCATTAGTTGAAAACGAGGTGGCAATGCCCATTTCATCAAGAAGCGAAAGTAGTTCAAGGAAGTCCTTGCGAACTGTGGGCTCACCTCCAAAAAAGTGTACTGAGCCGATGCCCGCTTCATAACAACGTTCTACTATACGCTGAGCCTCCACTTCGGAAAGCTCACGAGGTACTTTCGGGTAGTAAATTGGGGAGATGCAGTGAGTGCATTTCAGATTGCACTTTTTGGTCAGCTCCCAATCCAAACGCCGCTCCATACGGATCCATTCTTTCATTATCATACATCCTTTAATAGCACAAAGCGATTACCAAAGCGTTTCGTTAGGGGATAAAAATGGACAGAAGAGATCTCTCTCTTCCTATCCCTATCCTTAAGCTCTGTTAGACATGTACGCCCTTGCCCGTGCTGGTAATGGTATCAGCAATCTGGCCAAGGAACTCCTTCTTTTCTTCGACCGTCAGATCGACATTCGCAGCGGCGAAGATCATCGTCAGAGCTTTGTTCAGATCTTTCAAAAGATCTGGATCTTCTCTCATTGTATTCAAAACTGTCTGCACATTGGCAGAAACCTTAGGAAAAACCATAGAGAATTTTGATTTACTCTTAGTGAGACTCTCTTCTTTATATACTTTTGTGGTATTTCCACTCGTTTTTTGGGGTTTTTCAAAATCCTCTATAGAAAGTTATTTATACATGCACGTTTTAAAAAATCTAAGTGAACTGCAATGGAAAAAGTTGAAAGGATAAAGACATATATAAAAACGCCGTGGAGGGGAACTTAAAGGGATTGTACATAACGTTGGAACTGGAGAAACAAAGTTTGAAAAGGCAAATTTGTCCTCTTTCTCGACATAAAGAAAACAGAACATATTGATGAAGTAGTTAGAGACGTAATGTCTTCAATTAGAGAACAAGGACGTGAGCAAGGATGTGCGGTTATGTGTTATACAGGGAGAGAAGAAGTAAAAGGAGAAGAACTGGAATCCATCGCATCGACATATTTCAAAACGAAGTTTTTCTCCGGCATTCCTTGCATTTATGGTGAGTTCCCAAGAACCCGAATTCATGCTATGGAGTTGAACATTTCAGAAGGCTTTCCCTTTATAAATCTTACACCGATAGAATAATAAAATCTTCAGTAAATCGCCATTACCGAAAAATTTATAAGGGGTTAGTTCAACATTATATTTTAAGGGGTGAGAAAGAAGAAGATGGAACTAAAAAAGGCGCTTTCGATAGCGACTATTCTGTTAGTAGGGATATTCCTTGTGAGTGTTGCAGGGATAGCAAT
>JAGLYY010000154.1 GCA_023131935.1 Spirochaetales bacterium
GGGATCTGTACTGTGAACAGCAAGAGCTCCGGGGATTAATCCGGAATATAGTTTTTCCCCGGCGATAGCATAATACTGGGTTGTTGGACTAGCATCATCATCGTATTCAACATCGGTAACCATTCGGGGCATATCGGTCATACCTGTGATTTCAGCAAAAGCGGTCCCATCGCTGCCGTCCCAGAGGGTGTAAGTATTGAGGCTGACCTGTTCAAGGGCGAAGAGATTGCCGTTCGCGCTGAATACGGCGATTATTTTTTTTTCGTCGATAGCGTCAGCAGTTACTTTTGTCCAGGTATCTGAGGCATATTTGTACAGGGTTGATGTTTTACCATCGGTCGCGGTAAAAACGGCGTAGAGATCTGATCCTTTGGAAGCGATACTCATGGTAATACAACCGGACCCAGGATTGCTGGGTGACCAATCATCGATGTGTGACCAATCACCTGTATTCTTACGGTAGAGACTGCCGACAGCGGCATACATATGGGTGCCCACTTCGGCGACTCCACCGACAGTTACTCCTTTGCTTGGAAGATCGTAATCCTCAATTTCTCTTGAGTTTTCGATGGTAAAAAATATTCCCGCGGTATAATCACAGGAAACGATAGTAACGATAACTCCGATGGTAAGGATAAGCAGCAACAAAATGGGCAGAGCCCGGAAAACTGTTCTTTTCATCAATTTCCTCCTTCTTCAATATTAAAAATGGTACAGCGCTGAGAGGGTAACCTCGAGGAAATTCCCGAACCTGCTCTGTTCAGCCAATCCTGATGCCTCCGAATAAATTTCGGGTACCCACCAGTATTTTGCATTCAGCCCGAAGGTCCAGTCCCTGTTGTAATTCCACTGAAACGCCGCGCCCGGCTTGATAATGGCGGCAGGACAAAAAAGCGTATCGAGTTTCAGCAGATTTACCCCGGCTTCCAGAAAGATTGGAAATTCAAAAGGGAAAATCCTGGGGATATAGCTGATTTTTGCCGTTATCGGGATCATGAGCAGTGTGGAATCACTAACTGTCGATGCGAAAACACCCCCTACATCAAAACCAAGGGTAATATTTCTGTTTAGAAAGATACCCCATTCAAGGGATAACATACCCCCAACTCCGATGTGGCCGCCAGCGGGTTCGATGACCCCATCAAGGTCCTGAAAGAAAAGGGGGATGAAGAAACCGGCATTTATGGCAAAAATCTGGTCCCCTTTATCGTAGGGAGAGATCTCTTCCTGGGAAAAGGCGGGTATGGTTAATCCGCCTAATAAGATGAACAGCAGTAGAACTGTTTTTTTCACTATGCAACCTCTTAAATGCAAACTATCACCGGCAGAGATATTGGAGATATTTTCGCTGAAGCGAAAAATCTTCTGTTGCTCTGAGCAAGTAGTGATGATATTATCACCCCCCTGCCTTTTTATCAACAGAATCGGGCAATTGCTTGGTAAATGTCATCCTTTCATGTATAGTACAAACAACTTTCTTGGAGGTTACAATGGGGGCAATCATCGATGGAAAGACTATTGCTGCTGAAATCGAAGAAGAGATAAAAAAGGGGGTTTCTGACCTTGCGGTTAAGGGGATAACTCCGGGACTTGCTGTCGTACTGGTCGGGGAAGATCCCGCAAGTTTGTCGTACGTCAGGGCCAAGGAACGGGCCTGCGGCAGGGTTGGTATTATATCAAAACAGTACCGGCTTTCAGTAGAAACAACCCGGGAAGAGCTTCTTGGATTGGTGGAAGAACTTAATCGTGATTCGCAAATACATGGCATTCTTGTTCAG
>JAGLYY010000155.1 GCA_023131935.1 Spirochaetales bacterium
AGGCGTCCTGCCCCAGGCTGACCCCTTTCACCGGCTTGTTGAATTCATTGATATCTGTTCCCATTTCTTTAATGGGAGCTTTTACAGCTTTTTCTTTCATTTCATCTCCCCCTTACTTGTAAGATATTCGCGGATCGAGGAAGGAGTACACGATATCCACGATGAAGTTCATGATGATGAGAATAACCGAGAATACGATTACCGTCCCCATAATCAGGGTATAGTCCCGGTTAATAGCCGATTTCACGAAGAAAGCGCCCAGACCCGGGACCCGGAAAATCTGCTCTACGATAACCGAACCGGTAATGATACCGGCAAAGGCGGGCCCGAGGTAGCTTACTACCGGCAGGAGTGCCCCCTTTAACACATGTTTAGCCATGATTACCGGGCCGCTTAATCCCTTTGCCCAGGCTGTGCGGATATAATCGCTTCGCAGTACCTCCAGAACACTTGCCCGTGTAAGGCGGGCAACATATGCCGTGTACGGATATGCAAGAGTGAGCGCGGGCATGATCAGTGTAAGAGCTCCATGCCTTCCGGTAATCCAGCCTGATGTCGGCAGGATTCCCCACTTCATGGCCAGAAGCCACATAAGCAGAGGCCCGGTCACGAAAAGCGGGATGGAAATACCGATTACCGCGAAAGACATTACGGTATAATCAGCCCAGGTATTCTGCTTGAGAGCGGCAATCATCCCTGTTGTGATACCAAAAAGAATAGCTATTGAAAGCGCCATTACACCCAGAAGCATTGAGTTAGGCAATGCGTTAAAGATGTAAAAACTAACGTCATGGTCCTGATACCGGTATGAAGGCCCAAGATCTCCCCGGACCACATCAAAAAGGTATCGGCCATACTGCATAAGCAGTGGTTCATCGAGGTGATATTTCGCCTCGATATTTTTTAAAATCTGTTCCGTGAGCACCCGCTCTGCATCAAATGGCCCGCCTGGAGCAACCCTGATAATAAAGAAGCTCAAGGTGATGACAATAAAGAGAGTCGGAAGCATCCCAATGAACCTGCGAATGATGTACTTCGTCATTTAAAACCCCGAAATAATGTAGAATTACAAATTGAATGTATGTAATCAGTAGCAATGTGCAATGTACCCGGACACATATAATAGCCGAAGGTTGGAAATCCTGCAAGCCTATTTTGCGGAAAAATTTGACACTAATTTTCACCGGTATTTATCAAAAAAGGAGCCGGATATTACTCCGGCTCCCTGTAAGTAAACAAAATCGAGTTTATTCACCCTTCAGATAGATGTCCTTCGGTGGATGGTAATCCATAACGTTGGTATACCAGCCGCCCCACTTGTTCGTGTCGATCATATTGTTAGAGGTGTAATAATAAATGGGGATAACCGCCTGTTCCTGGGTGATAAAGATTTCCTCTGCTTCTTTGAGGGTATTGAATCTCGCGGGACCTGGGGCCATAGTCGATGCCTTCGTTAGAAGCTCATCATACCTTGCGCTCGAGAATTTACCACCATTCATCCCTCCGCCGGTAATGAACATATCAAGGAAGGTGTTCGGGTCCTGGTAGTCTCCGATCCATCCGGCACGGGCAACCTGGAACTGGCCTTCCCGGCGGGTGGTAAGATAGGTCTTCCATTCCTGGTTAAGCAGCTCACACTCAATTCCAAGGTTTTCAACCCACTGCTGTTGAATGTACTCACCAATCTTTTTGTGAGCTTCAGAGGTGTTGTAAAGGATCTCGAATTTCGGGAAACCTTCGCCGTTTGGATAACCGGCTTCGGCAAGAAGTGCTTTTGCCGCTTCAATGTCATACCCGTTTCCTTCGATACCGGGATATCCGGTCATGCCGGGGACCATGGTGTAAGCGGGAATCTGTCCGGCTTTGGTAATCTTTTCAACGAGTTCCGTACGATCAAAGGACATCGCGAGTGCTTTCCGAACGCGGGGATCGGTAAAAGGCTCAACCTCGTTCTGAATTGTATAGTAATAGGTCCCAAGGTAGGGAACGTTGTGATAGTCATCCCGGAGTTTTGCTACGTCGATCACATCAAGGGGGATACCGGGGCTGGCCATCCAGTCAGCTTCACCATTGAGGAACATGTTGTAAGCGGTGTTGTTGTCTTCGACAGGAAGGAAGGTAACCTTTGAGAGTTTGACCGCATCCTTGTCCCAGTATTTATCGTTGGGAACAACAGTCAGCTCTTCCTGGGGCTTCCAGGTTTCGAGGGTAAAAGGACCGTTTCCAACGAAATTTCCGGGGTTAGTCCATTCCGTGCCGTGCTCCTCAATTGCATGCATAGGTACAATAGCGAATGCGTAGTGAGGCAGAGCGCCTTCTACATAGGGAAGGGGCCCAACGAGTTCCATCTGGAAGGTGTAATCGTCAACAGCTTTGATGGCCATTGCTTCGGGTCCGGCATCGCCTGAGTTAAACTCTGCCGCGCCTTTGATAAACATCGCGGGGAACCACGCGTAGGGAGCAGCGGTTTCGGGATCATTCATTCTGATCCAGGAATCAACAACGGTCTGAGCGGTGACTTTTACACCATCACTCCAGGTGGTTTTCCTGAGCTTGAATGTGTAGGTAAGTTTATCGTCACTCACGGTCCAGCTTTCCGCTACACCGGGAATACCTTCCGCGGTCTCATGATCATAAATCAGGAGTCCTTCGAAGATGGATTCGTAAATCCTGTGCTCCGGGACACCTGACATCAGATGCGGATCTAGTGTTTCCGGTTCCGTGCCATTCAAGATGATAAACTCGGCTTTGGGCTCTTCCTTCGCGCATCCGGCAAAGAATGAGACAAGAACCAGTACTGCAATTAATACAGCTAGAAGTTTCTTCATACTCTTCTCCTTTGTATTTGTCTGAAACTTGGGTAAAACCGTACATTACTTGCACCCATTTGGCAAGCGTTTTTCCTCTATTTTATGCAACTTTATGCAACTGAATAAGGAATATATATTCAGCATACGCTAAAAAACCTCTCCGGATACCTTCTTCCAGGTATCCAAGTCCAAATGAATCTCTTTCGCGACTTCGAAAAACCCCTTGAGTTCCAGGTTTTTCCAGAGAGGAAGTGATCCTCCATAGAGGGTGAGATAAACCTTTCGAAATCCCCGGTCGTAGGTATCCCTGCAGTAGCGGTCAAGGAGGGTTTTAAAAAGTCCGAGGCCCCGGTACTCCCTGAATATGTAGATAATGTGGACCTGGCTGTTACCATCCCCTTCAGTTGCCCATAAAATCCCGGCAAGATCTTCCGCAGGGGTTTTCACGAGGTAGAAGGTATCGCCGGAACAGGGGACTCTTCCCTGCCGGTGGTGTTTATACAGTATCCTTGATTCCTCCGCGCCGGCCTCCGGAAACATATCTGAAAAGGCGTCTTCGTCATATTTCCGGACCTGCTCCGCAAGATCACCATCCCCGTAGCTATAGGAAAAGTCACTCATTA